>NZ_JAXGFR010000012.1:0-166021 GCF_041008775.1 Pseudophaeobacter sp. C1-32P7
CCCAGAGATTTGAGAAACGAATTTGTAGCGCACATTGCGAAACGCACTCCCCATCATGAGATGGAGATCACATCGCAGCCGAAGCCATTAGCAGCAATGTGGGGTTGAGACGGCGCTTACTTTCCGGGCGTCGATCACGCACGAATGCTGCGCCTCAACACCTTGCAACCTCAGCTTAAGTATGGACAGCATGCCTCTGTATTCACTCAACAATAAACCGCTCAATGTTTGAGCTCTCCCGCCTCAACCTAGCCGCGTTGGGCCCAAAACACGCAACAGGCTTGATCGGTGAAGCATTAGCCGCCAACATGATCCGAAATGCATTCCAAAAGGAGAATACCGCTACGTATGACAGTTTGAGCTCACCGCCGGGACAGGTCGGGAGTTCGGTAATGCAACAGGGAGATCAAAATGAAATTCACAAGACTAGTTACCGTCTCGCTTCTGGCGATGACGGCGGCAAGCCCCGCGCTGGCCGAGAATGTCCTGCGTTGGACAAGCCAGGGCGACGCTCTGACCATGGACCCCCATTCGCAAAACGAAGGCCCCACAATCGCGATGAACGGGCAGATCTATGAATCGCTCGTTACCCGCGATGCAGACCTTACCCTGCAACCTGAACTCGCCGAAAGCTGGGAAGCCGGGTCCGACGGCTGGACCTTCAAGCTGCGCAAGGGAGTGAAGTTCCATGATGGCGCGGATTTTACCGCCGAAGACGTGGTGTTTTCCTTCGAACGCGCCAACCACGAGGCCTCCGACTACAAAGAGCAGGCCAAAAACGTAACCTCGGTCGAGGTGATCGACGATTACACCGTCAAACTGATGACCGATGGCCCGAACCCGATCCTGCCGAACCAGTTGACCTCGATCTATATGATGGACAAGGGCTGGTCAGAGGCGAACAACGTCACCGCCCCGCAGGATTTCAAGGCCAAAGAAGAGACCTATGCGGTGCGCAATGCCAATGGCACCGGCCCGTTTTCGCTGGTCAGCCGCGCCCCGGATGAGCTGACAGTGCTGGAGCGCAACGCCGCCTGGTGGGGCAATGACATGTTCCCCGGCAATATCGACAAGATCGAATATCGCCCGATTTCCAATGCCGCGACTCGCGTTGCTGCGCTGCTGTCGGGTGAGGTCGACTTCGTGCTGGATCCGCCCTTGCAGGATCTCAAGCGTATCGAGGCCGCCGATGGGCTCGGCGTCAAAACCGTGGCCCAGATCCGCTCGATCTTCTTCGGCATGGATCAGGGCGTCGACAAGCTGCGCAGCTCGGATGTGGATGGAAATCCGTTCAAGAACAAGCGGGTACGCGAAGCCTTTAACCTGGCCATCGACAAGGCCGCGATCCAGCGCGTCGTCATGGAAGGCCTGTCCTTCCCGACCGGTATGATCACCCCGCCGGGTGTTCTGGGCAATACGCCGGACAACGACGCTTCCTACGGCTTTGATCCGGAAAAAGCGAAATCCCTGCTAACCGAGGCTGGCTATCCCGATGGCTTCTCGATCCAGCTGGACTGCCCCAACAACCGCTATAACAACGACGAGAAGATCTGCCAGGCGGCCGTGGCGATGCTGGCCAAGATTGGCGTAAAGGTGAACCTCGACGCGATTCCGAAGGCGCAGCACTTCCCCAAGATCCAAAAACGGGAATCGGATTTCTACATGCTGGGCTGGGGTGTTCCGACGCTCGACAGCCACTATGTCTTTTCCTACCTGCTGGATGGCGAAGGGTCCTGGAACGCGACCGGCTATGACAACGCTCGGGTGAACGAGATCACTGATGCGATCACCACCGAGATCGACATCGACAAGCGCACCGCGCTGATCGATGAGGCCTGGGATTTGGTGAAGGCCGACATTCCCTATGTGCCGATCCACCACCAGGTTCTGGCATGGGGCATCTCGGACAAGGTCGATATCGCGATCGCGGCGGATGATGCCTTCCGCCCCCGTTTCGCGGTCATGAAGTAAATTGAGTCACGGGGCGGGCCTGGCGTCCGCCCCTATGCTCCGGGGGCTCAATGACATTCTTTATCCTCAAACGGCTGGCGCAGTCCTTGCTTGTCATGGCTGTCGTCTCGGCCATCAGTTTTTGCCTGTTCAACTTCGTCGGCGATCCGGTCAACAATATGGTCGGACAGGATGCCACGCGCGAACAGCGGATCGAAATCCGTCAGAAACTGGGGCTCGATGACCCCATCCTGACGCAATACACTCGCTTCATGGGGAATATCCTCAGCGGCGATTTCGGGCTCAGTTACCGGATCAAGCGCCCCGTGGATGAGTTGATCCTGGAGCGGTTACCCGCGACGCTAGAGCTGGTTTTTGTCAGTGCGATCATAGCCTTGGCGGTTGGAATTACACTGGGTGTCTATACCGGTATCCGGCGCAAATCCTGGGTCAGCCGGGTCATCCTGTCGACATCGCTGATCGGGGTCAGTCTGCCAACCTTCATCATTGGCATCGCGCTGATCTATGTCTTTGCCGTGCATCTGCGCTGGCTGCCGTCCTCGGGGCGCAGCGGTACAGTGGACCTTGGCTGGTGGAAGACATCACTGCTGACCAGCGATGGCTGGCGCGCCATCGTCCTGCCCGCGATTACCCTGTCGCTGTTTCAGCTGACGTTGATCCTGCGTCTGGTGCGGGCCGAGATGATGGAGGTCATGCGCACCGATTTCATCAAGTTCGCCCGCGCCCGTGGCCTGTCTGAACGGGCGGTGAACTTTCGTCACGCGCTGCGCAACACGCTGGTTCCGGTGATCACCATCATCGGCCTAAATATCGGCGGGCTGATCGCCTTTTCGGTGATCACGGAAACCGTGTTTCAGTGGCCCGGTACCGGCCTGATGTTCATCCAGGCTGTCGATTTCGTCGATGTGCCGATCATGGCAGCTTACCTTGTCTTCGTGGCGCTGCTGTTCGTCCTGATTAATCTGATCGTCGACATTCTATATTTCGTCGTCGATCCACGTATCCGTCTGGGGTCCTGATGAGCCTTCCAACCGATCGCCCGGCCACCCGCTGGGAGCGTTTCAAGGACAATGACATCGTCTGGTCCTTTTTCCATTCACCGGGGGCGGTGATTGCCGCCGTGATCACGGTTCTGATGATCCTGGCCTGCGTTTTTGCCCCTGTTCTCGCACCATTTGATCCCTTTGATCCGGCGCAAATCTCGCTTTGGGATGGCAAGCTGCCCCCCGCCTGGGCCGAAGGCGGGCAACCGCAATACCTGCTGGGCACTGACAACCAAGGCCGCGACATGCTGTCGACGATCCTTTACGGTGGGCGCCTGTCGATCATCGTGGGGCTGGCTGCGGTCTGCCTTGGCATGGTGTTGGGCGTCACGCTGGGGGTGATTTCCGGCTACGTCGGCGGCGTCACCGATGCAGTGATCATGCGCATCGCCGATGTGCAGCTGACCATCCCGGGCATTCTGCTGGCGATCCTGATCAACGGCATCGGCCGTGCCGTACTGCCGCTGGAGCTGCGCGACGAATTCGCCATCTACGTGGTGATTATCGCCATTGGCCTGACCGACTGGCCGCAATTCGCCCGCGTCGCCCGCGGCGCCACATTGGTCGAGGCGAACAAGGAATACGTTCAGGCGGCGCGCATCATCGGCCTGCCCCGCTGGCTGATCATGATCCGTCACATCTTTCCCAACACCCTGCGCCCGGTTCTGGTGATCGCGACCATTGGCCTTGCCCTAGCGATCATTTCCGAGGCGACCCTGTCTTTCCTCGGTCAGGGCATCCCGCCCACCACGCCATCGCTTGGCACCCTGATCCGGGTTGGCAACGAATACCTCTTCTCCGGTCTGTGGTGGATCACCTTCTTTCCCGCAATCGCTCTGGTCGTTCTGGTTTTCGCAGTGAACCTGCTTGGCGACTGGATGCGTGATGCCCTCAATCCGAAACTAAGATGACTGAACTTTTGAAAATCGAAGGACTCGATGTCGAGTTCCCCACCCGCCGCGGCACGGTCAAGGCGGCGCGCAATGTGTCGCTGACCGTGAAGCCGGGCGAAGTCGTCGGTCTGGTCGGGGAATCCGGCGCCGGTAAATCCACCATTGGCAATGCCATCATCGACCTCTTGGAGGCGCCGGGGCGCGTTGCAGGCGGCTCGATCCTGTTTCAGGGAGAAGAGCTGCGTGGGCGCGACGAGGACGAGATGCGCCGGATCCGGGGCGACCGGATCGGGATGATCTTCCAGGATCCGCAAACCTCGCTCAATCCCCTGATGACCATCGGCGCGCAGCTGGTTGAAACGATTGAAAAAACCACGGGATTGAAGGATGCCAAGGCCGAAGCCCGTGCGGTGGAACTGCTGGAACAGGTCGGCATCACCGAGGCCAAGGCACGGCTGCGCGCCTATCCGCACCAGTTCTCGGGCGGCATGCGTCAGCGGGTGGTCATTGCCCTTGCCCTTGCCGGCGATCCCGATCTGATCATCGCGGATGAGCCGACAACCGCGCTTGATGTCTCGATCCAGGCGCAGATCCTTGATCTGCTGAAACGGCTTTGCCGGGAGCGCAATCTGGGCGTCATCATCGTAACCCATGACATTGGTGTCATTGCCAATATCGCCGATCGGGTCGTGGTGATGTACCGCGGCGAAGTGGTGGAGACCGGTGATGTCGCGCAGATCCTTGGCGCCCCCAATCACGAGTACACCCGGTCCCTGATCGCCGCTGTTCCGCGCGCCGACCGCAAGCTGGAGCGGTTCACCTCGGTCGATTACATCGAGGGTGACACCAAACCCTTTAGCCGGATCGACATTCAGAACCACTGGCTGGGACAGGCCCGCAGTGACCGTCAGGAAAGCGCCGCCGTGGAGGTGCAAAACCTCAACCTGTCTTTCGTGCTGCAAAAATCGCTGTTCAAACGGAACCGGCGCATGCTGAGGGCCGTGAATGAGGCGACATTCTCGGTTGCCGAAGGGGAAACCTTTGGCATCGTTGGGGAATCCGGCTCAGGAAAGTCAACCATTGCGCGGCTGATCGCGGGGCTTTATCGCCCGGATTCCGGTGCCATTCGGGTGCTGGGCCAAGATGTCAGCTCGCGCCCCAACAGCGCCCCGGCGCAGCAGGCCCGCCGGGCGCTGCAAATGATATTCCAGGACCCCTATTCCTCGCTCAATGCGCGGATGCGGGTGTTCGATATTGTGGCCGAGCCAATCCGTTATCACCGGATGACCGACAATGAAAAGGAAACCCGCAGGGTCGTTGGCGATCTTCTGGATCATGTCGGGCTGGGCGCCGCCGCCGGGCTGCGCTATCCACATGAGTTTTCCGGCGGTCAGCGGCAGCGTATATCAATCGCCCGGGCGCTGGCCTCACGACCACGGATCCTGATCTGTGATGAGCCGACCTCAGCGCTGGACGTCTCGGTGCAGGCAACAATCCTGAACCTTCTCAAAGACTTGCAAGAGGAACTCGGCCTGACGATGATTTTCATCAGCCATGACCTGCCGGTGATCCGCCAGATGTGCGACAGGATTGCGGTGATGCGGAACGGCCAGATCTGCGAAATCGCGGAGGCAGAAACTTTGTTCGAAGCCCCCGCGCATGAGTATTCGCGTCATTTGCTAGATCTGATGCCCCGCATGGATCTGCTGGGCGGCGCGACGGCATAGGGTGGCCAACATTCCCGGACCTTCCTTCAGGCCCGGGAATGCAATTTTTAAGAGAACAATTCGTGCGCCAGTTCCAGCGCATCGACCAGCGTGTCGACCTCTTCCCTTGTGTTATACATCCCAAAGGAGGCACGGCAGGTCGCCGCCACACCAAGGTGATCCATCAGCGGCGCCGCGCAATGCTGCCCGGCACGGACAGCGACGCCCTTCTTGTCGAGAATGGTCGAAATGTCATGGGGATGCGCGGCATTGTTCATGGTTAAGCTAAAGATCGCCGCCTTGCCCGGTGCTTGCCCCTGAACACTGATCCAGTTGAGACCGTTCAGGCGTTCGGAGGCATAATTGCACAGATCGCGTTCATGGGCGGCGATGTTCTCCATGCCGATACCCATCATGTATTCCAGCGCAACACCCAACCCGATGGTCTGCACGATACCCGGCGTGCCGGCCTCGAACTTCATCGGTGGATCGTTATAGGTGACCGTATCGCGCGTGACTTCGCGGATCATGTCACCCCCACCAATAAAGGGACGCATTTCCGCCATCCGTTCGGGGCGGATATAGATTGCCCCAGACCCCGACGGACCATAAAGCTTGTGTCCGGTGATGGCATAGAAATCGCAGCCGATATCCTGCACATCGACTGGCATGTGCACGGCGCCTTGCGACCCGTCCACCAAAACCGGAACGCCTTTGGCGCGGGCGCCTTCGGTCACCGCCTTTACATCCACCACGGTCCCCAACACGTTCGAACATTGGGTGATGGCAACCAGTTTGGTTTTCGGACCGATGGCATCGATCACCGCCTGCGGATCAAGGCTGCCGTCGGGCGCGGTATCCACCCATTTCAGAACGGCGCCTTGCCGTTCGCGCAGGAAATGCCAGGGCACGATATTGGCGTGATGCTCCATCACCGACAGAACGATCTCGTCCCCCGGCTCGAACCGCGGCATGGCCCAGCTGTATGCCACCAGGTTGATCCCTTCGGTGGTGCCGGAGTTCAGCACGATTGTGTTCTCATCACCTGCGTTCAGGAACCGGGAAATGACACCCCGCACGGATTCATACTTCTCGGTCGCCAGGTTAGACAGGAAGTGCAAGCCTCTGTGAACATTGGCGTATTCTTCCGAGTAAGCCCGTGTAATCGCATCGATCACCACCTGCGGCTTCTGCGCCGAGGCACCGTTGTCCAGATAGGTTAACGGCTTGCCGTTCACATGCCGGGACAGGATCGGGAAATCGGATCGGATCGTGTTGACGTCATACATAAGCGGGCAGTCCCAGTTTGGCTGGGCCAAGAAGACCCAAAACGAATGTCAGAGTAAAGAGGGCCAGAAGGCTCGCCATCACCAGCACGCCAAAGGCGCGCCACAGGGAATTGAACCTATGCGCCTCGTTCACGAAATGCAGGAGCACGTAAATCAAAAACACGTTAACCAGCAGGCTCAGCAACGCGCCGATACCGGCGGAGAGCAGCGTCACCACGATCACCACGGCCTGAATGCCAACACGGACCAGTTGCAGCCAGATCATCACCGGAAGAACTTGGGCAAAGCCACCCTGCCCACCGATCAGTCGACCACAAAAGGTCACCGCCACGGAAAAGACCACGAGAAGCCCGGCAGAAAGCCCCACCAGCGCTGTCGGTGATAGGTTCAGAAACGCCAGTTCCTGCGCCACCGGAAACAGCCACAGCATCAGCGCATGGGTCAGCGCGTTCAGCACGGCCACCAGCAACAGACCTGTCCAGACCGCCTCTCCCCGCCACTGCTGGGCAAGAACGATCTCGGCCGCCTTGGCCGGGCTGCGCAGGGTCAGCAGTGCAAGGTTCAAGAACGGGTTCATGTGCGGGTCCAATAGGCTTCGATCATGCCGGACAGCCAGAACCACAACACGACTGCCAGCCACAAAATACCAACACTGTTGAGCGCCGGACCCGGGCCGATGAACCCGGCAACCAATCCGTTCAGCAGCAAGAGCGGGCTGGAGGCCAGAAGCGTCCAGAACAGGACCAGACGAGAGCGATAAGCCTCACCCTGCCCGCCCAGCATACGCGCCAGAAGATGCAGCACGAAAGACATGGCATAAAGCGCCAGTGGCGCCATGAAGACCAGTCCCAGAAGTGCGCCGCCCAGCAGCATGTTCAACTCTTGCCCCGTCAGATGCGCCTCACGCGCAAGCCGGGGCATCTGCGCCACGAACGCCATGGCGCAGCCAAACATCACAAAGACCAACAACCGGTCTTCGCGGTGGCCCATAGACAGGAGCCGCGCAATTACACGGCGCGGCCCCCGGTATGTGGCAACAATGTCAGTTGTCACAGCCATCAGCGGCGCCGCGACAACCAGCCTTCGAGACGCGCGACGATTGCCTCGGCGATCGTGTCGTCCTCGATTTCGTCGACGGCCTCGGCCAGGAACGCAAGCGTCAACAGGTCGGTCGCATCACCTTCCGGCACCCCACGCGAACGCAGATAGAACAGCGCATCCTCGTCAATCGCGCCAGACGTGGAACCGTGCGAGCAGGCCACGTCATCGGCGTAGATCTCCAGCTCGGGCTTGGCGAGGAACTGGCTGTCGTCATCCAGCAGCAGCGATTGGCTGATCTGGTAGCCATCGGTTTTCTGCGCACCTTCCTTGACCAGGATCTTGCCCTGGAACACACCGGTTGCCCCGTTGCGCAGAACCTTCTTGAAGACCTGACGGCTTTCGCAATTCACCGCGTCGTGGGTGATGAACACGGTGTCATCGTGATGGAAGTCGCCATCACCGGCGCAGGCGCCCGCGATATGCGCAATCGCATCGTCGCCGGTCAGCTCGATCACCGCCTCGTTACGGGTCAGCACGCCGTTGACGGTGAGGGTAAAGGCCTTGAGCTGCGATTCCGTGCCGAGCCGCGCAAACAGATGCGTGGCCGCGCGGCGTTCGTGATCACGGCCCTGCGAACGCACCAGATGCAGCTTGCCGGTGTCGGCAATGTCAATCTCCATGCATTTGTTGAACCGCGCCGCCGCCGGACCGTTTTCCAGGATCGTGGCTTCGGCGCCCGCGTCCACAAGAATGACGTGGTGCAGGATTGCATCCGAACCGGTCTCGGTGTGGCGATAGACCATGTTGATCGGCTTGGAAGGTGTGCCGGTCACGTGGATCGCCAGACCATCCTGGGCAAAGGCCGTATTCAGCGCCGCAAGCGGACGGGCAACCGGGGATTGGCCGCGTGCCTCAAGAACACCGTACAAGTCTTTGGCCCAATGGATATCTTTTCCACAGATATCGGCGATCCGGTCGATTTGAACGCCTTCGAGCGCCAGATCATCTGAGGCCTCGGCGTCAAAGACGCCATCGACAAAGACCACCTTCAGGCTGTCGAATTCATCGAACATCGGCGGCTCGCCCGCGTCAAAGACGGCGGCAGGCGTCACCTCGGCCGAGGTCAGCGTCTCGGGCCGGGTGTATTTCCAGTACTCATCGCGGCGACCGGGCAGACCCAGCGTTTGCACGCGGGACAGCGCAGCGCGGCGGGCCGGTCCCAGGCAGCCGCCCTCGGGCAGCGTCAGCGCGGCGAGCCGCGCATCCGTAGCTGTTTGTTTTACCTCGGGAAGCGCCATTTACGCCACCTCTGCCAGGATGTCGGCATAACCGTTGTTTTCTACCTCAAGCGCCAGCTCGGGGCCGCCGGTTTTGATGATGCGGCCATTGGCCATGATGTGCACCACATCCGGTTTGATGTGATCCAGCAGGCGCTGGTAGTGGGTGATCACCAGGAAGCCACGGCCTTCGTCACGCAGCGCGTTGACGCCATCGGCCACCAACTTCATCGCGTCGACGTCGAGCCCGGAGTCAGTTTCATCGAGAATGCACATCTTGGGGCCCAGCATCGCCATCTGCAGGATCTCGTTGCGCTTCTTCTCACCGCCGGAGAAACCGACGTTGACCGGACGTTTCAGCATGTCGGCGTCGATCTTCAGATCCTTCGCCTTGGCGCGGACTTCTTTCAGGAAATCAGCAGCGGAGAGTTCGTCCTCGCCGCGCGCTTTGCGCTGCGCGTTCACGGCGGTGCGCAGGAAGGTCATGTTGCCGACGCCGGGAATTTCGACCGGATACTGGAACGCCAGGAACAGGCCAGCTGCCGCGCGCTCTTCCGGCTCCAGATCCAGCAGATCTTCACCCTCAAGCGTCGCCGATCCGCCCGTTACCTCATAGCCGTCCTTGCCGGACAGAACATAGGACAGGGTCGATTTACCCGACCCGTTAGGTCCCATGATCGCGTGTACCTTGCCGGCTTCGACCGTCAGGTCCACACCTTTGAGGATCTGCTTATCCTCTTCTTCAAGTTTGACTTGCAGGTTTTTGATTTCCAGCATGATTTCCTCGTTTCTTATCCTGAGTGCACGGCCGTGGCCGCGCCTGAATTCGTTTTCTTTGTCGGATCCGCCGCCAGAGCCTGCTGGCTCCGCAACGCGGCGGGAAATGTGTCATAAAGCGCAGCCTGAGCCGCAGCGATGCCATCGGCATGGGGCAGCGGCCCGTCGTCGTGGTGCAGGCCGCGCGCAAGGCCGGGAATATCTTCCCATGCCTCTGGCGCGATCATCGCCCGCCCGATCGAGGCAGCGTAGTCGTGGTATTTCAGATAACCCTGATCGCCGGGCCAAACCCAGGTAGAGGGCACGCCGTAAGAATCCGCCGTGATCAGCCCATGCAGCGACGACGCAAACACATGGCGGCAGGCGCCGATCTGTTGGCACACCACCTCGGGCTCCCCGCGCGGATCGATCAGATCGAAAGCAGGATCGGAGGCCGCAACGGCCCGGACCATCGGATCGTCGATCTGGCTGTGATGCGGTACCAATCCGATACGGTCGCCCCGCTTCGGCTTGTCGCCAAGCGCATCCGCGATCAGAAGCCCCGGGTCCCCGAACCGGTTGGTCTGCAAGCCGAGCAAGGCCGCCGTTACCGGCCCCCGCAGCAAAGCCACCTGAACATTCTCAAGGAACCCATTGGGAATATGGTGCAAAACACCGCTTCCCCAGATCCACGGCGCGTTGTTTTTCGGTGTGGATTTATCCGAAAAATTCCGGCGTACGATCTGCAGGATCGACCCCACCGCAAACAGATCCGCCTGCGCCGGGCGGCTGTGCTGCACCGCACGTCCCGAGACATGCGCCGTCACGATGCGCGACAGGGGATCACCGAAGTTCGGCGTACCTTTCCACCAGAACAGCCGCAAAGGCCCGTTATGCAAAGGAACAGCAGTCATTTCAGACCATCCCTGCCGCGTTGACGGCGGCGAGAGATCCAGAAACCGACGCACCAAAACGCCAGAGCTCCAACCGCACCCGCTGCATAAACGCCAAGCCCATCAGTGATCCAGCCGCCCACAACGGCGCCCGTGCAAAACCCGGCCAGCAGCACTGCCGCGCTGCCGGTTCCCTGCCGATGGAGACGGTGGTGATCCCACGCGCCCCGAGCCGGTCTGGAAAGGTTTTGATCAGGCGTCCGCCGCATCGGTATCAGCCCACCGAACCTTCAAGGCTGATCGCAACCAGCTGCTGTGCTTCCATGGCGAATTCCATCGGCAGGGCCTGCAGTACGTCCTTGCAGAAGCCGTTCACCACCAGGGCAACCGCCTCTTCTTCGTCCATGCCACGCTGACGGCAGTAGAACAGTTGTTCATCGTCCACTTTGGATGTGGTCGCCTCATGCTCCACCCGCGAGGAATTGTTCTTTACCTCGATGTAGGGAACCGTGTGGGCGCCGCACTTGTCGCCGATCAGCAAGCTGTCACACTGGGTGTAGTTGCGGCTTTCCTTGGCTTTAGGGTGCATAGAGACCAGACCACGATAGGTGTTCTGCGCCTTGCCGGCCGAAATCCCCTTGGACACGATGCGGGATTTTGTGCGCTTGCCCAGGTGCACCATCTTGGTGCCGGTGTCGGCCTGCTGCATGTTGTTGGCGATGGCGATCGAGTAGAACTCGCCTTGGCTGTCGTCGCCGCGCAGGATGCAGGACGGGTATTTCCAGGTCACGGCAGAGCCGGTTTCCACCTGGGTCCACATCACCTTGGCTCGGTCACCGCGGCAATCAGCGCGTTTGGTGACAAAGTTGTAGATGCCGCCCTTGCCGTTTTCGTCACCGGGGTACCAGTTCTGAACGGTGGAATATTTCACCTCGGCGTCTTCTTCGATGATGATCTCGACCACGGCTGCGTGCAGCTGGGCCACGTCACGCTGCGGCGCGGTGCAGCCTTCGAGGTAAGAGACGTAAGAGCCCTTGTCCGCGATGATCAGAGTCCGCTCGAACTGGCCGGTGTTTTCCGCGTTGATGCGGAAATAGGTGGAGAGTTCCATCGGGCAGCGCACGCCCGGCGGCACGTAAACAAAGGAGCCATCCGAAAACACGGCCGAGTTCAGCGTGGCGTAGAAGTTGTCGGACACCGGCACGACCGAGCCGAGGTATTTCTTCACCAACTCTGGGTGGTTCTTGATCGCTTCGGAGATCGAGCAGAAGATGACACCCGCCTCTTCAAGCTCCTTCTGGAAGGTGGTGCCGACCGACACGGAGTCGAACACCGCGTCCACAGCGACCTTGCGGCCTTCGGCAGGTGTATCCTCAGCGCCTTCGACGCCTGCCAGAATCATCTGTTCTTTCAGGGGGATACCAAGCTTTTCGTAAGTGGCGAGCAGCTTGGGGTCGACCTCGTCCAGCGACTTCGGCTTCACTTCCATAGATTTCGGACGGGCGTAGTAATATTGATCCTGGAAATCGATTTCCGGGTAGCTGACCATCGCCCAGTCCGGCTCATCCATCTTTTCCCAGCGTTCAAAGGCGGACAGACGCCATTCGGTCATCCATTCCGGTTCTTCGTTCTTTTCAGAGATCAGGCGCACGATATCGGGGTTCACGCCCTTGGGGGCGTATTCCATCTCGATATCGGTCTCCCAGCCGTATTTATACGTGCTGACCTCGGCCACCGCATCCACGGTTTCCTGGTCTACACCTTCCTTGACTTGCGTCTGGTCCAAAGCGGCCATGATCATCTCCTGCACTCACGCCGCGCGGGCGCGATGTTTCTTTTGTTTCTTCAGCCACGCTTCGGCAAAGCGCAGCACATCTTCTTCTGTTGTCTCCAGCCCGAGCGAAACCCGAACGGCGCCCTGGGCGGTTATCTCATCGTATCCCATCGCAGTCAGAACCGCGCTGGCCCGGACCTTGCCGCTGGAGCAGGCGCTGCCCGCGCTAATGGCGAAACCGTCAAGGTCCATTTGCATGACCTGCGTTTCGCCTTTCCAGCCCGGAGTGGCGAAACAAGTGGTGTTGGGCAGGCGGGGCGACTCTTTCCCGACAAAAATAGTTTCCGGGGCGTCGACCGCAAGGGCATTTTCTAGAATATTTCTAAGTTCGGCGACGCGATCCCAGCCCCCATCGGCTAGATCCCGGGCCGCCGCCGTGGCAGCAGCCGCAAAACCGGCGATCCCAATCACGTTCTCGGTGCCCGAGCGGCGGCCCATTTCCTGTCCGCCGCCCTTGATCTGCGCCGCCAGATCGGTGCCGCGCTTCAGCACCAGCGCGCCGCAGCCCTTGGGGCCGCCCAGCTTATGCGCCGAAATCAGCGCCATCTCGGCGCCGAGCCAGTTAAAGGCCACCGGCAGCTTGCCAAAGGCCTGTGTCGCGTCCGTCACCGCAAGCCCCTGCGGCAGGTTCTGCACCACGCCGGTTTCCGAATTGGCCAACTGCAACGTCGAGCCAGCCGGGTCGGGCACCTCGACGATACCATGCTGGGACACCGAAAGATCCTCGTTAGTCCAGGCCCTTACAGCATCGTGTTCAACCGGGGCGCCGTGCAGACCCCGCCCAGACAAAGCCAGCGCTGCGCTCTCGGTGGCGCTGGAGGTAAAGACAATATCGGCCCCGTCTGCGCCAAAGGCCTCCGCGATCTGCGCGCGGCTGCGTTCGATCAGGGATTTCGCCGCGCGCCCTTCGGCATGCACTGACGACGGGTTGCCGCACAGGTCCATCGCCGCAATCATCGCATCGCGCGCCTCTGCCCGCACGGGCGTGGTGGCATTGTGATCCAGATAAACGCGTTTCATAGACTCATGTTTTCCAATCTGAGGGCACTTGCACCGTCCCTGCCTCTAGCGGGAACCGGGGTCAATCGGCCTCGGCGTCGACCACCGCAAAAAGGTTCGGAACCGCCGGGCACGGCGCCAGCTCGTTTTCGATCACATCCGACAGGCGCGTCTGGTGCAGGAACACATAGACCTGCGCGCTAAGACTTTGCCACAGACGGTTGGTCAGCGACTGCGCCCGCGATCCAGAGGCCGCGCCGGAGGCACCTGCCCCCTTGTGCATCGCATCAACGGTTTCATCGACGGCCGACAGCACATCCACCACCCGGATTTCCGACGCAGGTTTCGCCAGACGATAGCCGCCGCCCGGCCCACGTACCGAAGCCACCAGATCGGCCCGGCGGAGTTTCACAAACAGCTGCTCCAGATAGGGCAGCGAAATATCCTGACGTTTGGAGATATCGCCAAGCACGACAAGGGTGCCTTCCGGTTGCAGGGCTATATCAGCAAGGGCAACCATGGCATAGCGCCCCTTGGTGGATAGTTTCATCGTCCAGACACTCCAAACAGCCGCGTAAATGCCGAAAACATTGACCTTAACCGCATCAACGCATATCTGATCTTGACAGCGCAGGTCCAAGACCCCCGCAACAATTAGAACAGTTCTAAGGTGCCTTACCGAATTCGTCAAGTTTCCCGGTCCGGCATTCAAGGAAATACCAAGAGTAGGAACGTACTGCCCATGCCTGAGGTCATTTTCCCCGGACCCGAAGGCCGCCTGGAAGGCCGCTATCACCCCCAAAAAGAAAAAGACGCACCGATCGCGATCATCCTGCATCCACACCCTCAGTTTGGCGGCACGATGAACAACAAGGTTGTCTATAACCTGCACTATGCCTTCTACAACATGGGCTTCACCGTGCTGCGCTTCAATTTCCGGGGTGTTGGCCGGTCGCAGGGTGAATACGACCAAGGCGTCGGTGAGTTGTCCGATGCGGCATCGGCGCTGGATTACCTGCAGTCGATGAACAACAACTCCAAGCATTGCTGGGTTGCCGGCTTCTCCTTTGGCGCCTGGATCGGAATGCAGCTGCTGATGCGCCGCCCGGAGATCACTGGCTTCATCTCAGTAGCTCCGCCTGCCAATATGTATGACTTCTCGTTCCTGGCGCCCTGCCCGTCCTCGGGTCTGATCATCAACGGCACCGCCGACCGCGTGGCGCCGCCCGCAGACACGGTGAACCTGGTGAACAAGCTGCACGAGCAGAAAGGTATCACCATCACCCATACCGAGGTCGAAGGCGCGGATCACTTCTTTCAGGATCAGCACATGGACACGCTGATGACCAACGTGAACGACTACGTCAAACGCCGCCTGACAGAGAACACGCGCTGATGAGCACGATCGAGACGCTGGCCCAAAAGCTGGCCATCGATACGCTGAAGATACAGGACGCCATCGGCCAGGACCGGCTTTATGTCGAAGTCGGACAGGTTCTGGGCGCGGCGTCCCAATCTCTGGAAGAGGCATTTCTGACCGAGATCCGCGTGCGCCTTGCCGAACGCAAAGCCCGCGATTTCCTGAACCAGAAAATCGCAGCCCTGCAGGCCGAAGCTGAAGCGCAGCTGAACAAGACGGACGGCGCGTCGTGACGATGCGCCTCCAACGACAGTTCGACTTTCTCCTCGAAGCAGAGAAGCTACGCCGGATCGAACGGCAAAACCTCATTCTGGACGGGTCGCGCGCGGAAAACTCGGCCGAACACAGCTGGCACCTCGCACTTTATGCGCTGGCGCTCGCCCCGTTGGCAGACCCGGATGTGAACATCGACCGGGTCATCCGGATGCTGTTGCTGCATGATCTGGTGGAAATCGACGCGGGCGATCATCCGATCACCGATGACGTCGACTGGGAGGCCGTGGCGGTTTCTGAACTGGCAGCAGCCCAGCGACTGTTTGGCTTGCTCCCAGAGGATCAGGGCGCAGAGCTGTTCGACCTTTGGCGCGAATTCGAGGCAGGCGAAAGTCTTGATGCACGGTTCGCCAAGCATCTGGACCATTGTCAGCCGATCTTTC
Organism: Pseudophaeobacter sp. C1-32P7; assembly: GCF_041008775.1. Classification (NCBI taxonomy): domain Bacteria; kingdom Pseudomonadati; phylum Pseudomonadota; class Alphaproteobacteria; order Rhodobacterales; family Roseobacteraceae; genus Pseudophaeobacter; species Pseudophaeobacter sp. C1-32P7. The sequence goes on from NZ_JAXGFR010000012.1 coordinate 15,779, forward strand.
AGACCCTGTACTGTGCGGATGCGCCGGAGTTCCATTTTGATGTGGTCCGGGAAAACCTGTCCACCGGACGCGCCGCAGCGCTGGAGACGCAATTCCCCAAGGCCTACCATCACGCGATGAACCTTTTGGGTCAGGGCAGCGTAGCGAGTTGTGCGACACTGACCCAGAGGCTGGAATTCCTCAATCAGGCCGACGCGCTGAAACTGGTTCTGCGCGCCTCCAAACTCGGAGATGGATCGCGCCGGGAAAACTCTGCCGAACACAGCTGGCATATCATGCTCTATGGCTGGATCCTGGCCGAGCACAGTGCCCACGACGTGGATGTGGGCCGCATCGTGCAGATGCTGTTGCTGCATGATCTTGTGGAAATCGACGCCGGGGACACTCCAATACACGGCACCCAGGACCCTGCGGCGCTGGCCGCGCTTGAGGCCAAGGAAGCCGCCGCCGCTGAGCGCCTGTTCCACCTTCTGCCGCATCCGCAAGGCAGCGCCTTTCACGGGCTCTGGATCGAGTTTGAAGCCGCTGAGAGTCCGGATGCCATTTACGCCAAATCCATCGACCGGGTTCAGCCGATCTTTCTGAACCTATTGAACGGTGGCGGCAGCTGGGTGGAATACGATGTCAGCCTCAGCCAGCTGGAAGAGCGCGTCGGGGTAAAAGTGGCCAGGGGGGCGCCAGAGGTCTGGACACATGTGCGCGCTCAGTTATTGCCCTGGTTTGAAGCAGCCGGCCGGGTCTAAACACCTCCCCTCTGGACGGGCCCCACAGACATAATCAGACCAAACGGAAACCGGGGCAGTGATCACCACCGCCCCCGTTTCAATTCATTTACTTAATTCGGCCCGGCCAATGCGATGGACGGAACACCCAGATTGCTGGGCAGGGTTGCGTCAGCTCACCAGACGCAGCCCCCCTGCTCCACCCATACCTGACTGCTGATCATCAAGCTCAAAACGCGACAGCGTTCCGGCCAGCTCACGCGCCTTGCTGTCCATGCTCATGCTCATGGCGGTCATTTCCTCAACCATGGCGGCATTGGTTTGGGTCGCCCCGTCCAGCGTGCTAAGCGCCGAAGCCATTTCGGACAGGGCCGAAGCCTGATCGGTTGATGTGCCGGAGATTGCCTCAATCAGCTTATTGGTTTCGGAAACCCGCGCGACGATATCCTGAAGGGCGTCGCCAGCCTTGTTGACCAGTTCCGATCCTTCCTTGACCTGCTTGGCGCTGGTTCCAATCAGCGACTTCACCTCGTTTGCAGCGTCGGCGGTGCGCTGCGCCAGTGCCCGGACTTCGGCCGCCACAACAGCGAAGCCTCGGCCACTTTCTCCGGCGCGGGCGGCCTCGACGCCCGCATTCAACGCCAAAAGGTTGGTCTGGAAGGAAATATCCTCGATCACGTTGATGATCGTCGAAATCTCGTTGGAGGACTGTTCGATGTTTCCCATGGCATCCACGGCTGCGGACATCAGATCGCCGTTTTCCACCGCACCGCGATAGGCCGTGCGTGCATTCTCGGCGGCCTTGCCGGAATCAGCCGCGCTTTTCTTCACGGACTCGCTCAGCTCCTGAAGGGCTGCCGTGGTTTCGGTCAGGGTTGCCGCCTGCGATTCCGTCCGGGCCGACAGGCTTTGCACCGCCTCAGAAACGGAATGCGCATCGTTGCGGAAATCGCCGGAGATCGTCATTGCGGTGCCAATGCCCGAGTTCAGGCTTTCCGCCAGTTCATTGAAGGCGTCGCGCATGGATTCGTACTCATGCGGGAAATCTCCGGTGATACGACCGCTGAGTTTTCCTGCCGCCATAGTTTTCAGGCTCTCGTCGAAAATCATCACAACGTTTTCTGAATCCCGCTTGCTGCGCAGGGCTTCCTCTTCAGCTTCCTCGGCCTTGGCTGCCTCTTCCTGCAGCGCCTGTTGCTGCTCTTCGAGCGCCCTACGGGCCGCCTGACGCTGATAGATGCTCATCAGCAGAATACCGGCCTCCAGCAGCAGGATCACGGCGTGCATCACCGTGCGTTCGATGCTGGCAAGGACCGAGCCGCCCGGGAACACCAAGGAGGGCAGCATCAGGCTGAAGGCAAGGTGATGAACCGCCACAAGCACGGTGGCAAAGATTACCGCGCCGGGACTGTAGAGGGTCGACACCACGGCGAGCGAGGCGAAGAACAGCATATGACTGTCGATCTGCCAAGCATGACCGGTAAAGGAACTCGTGAACAGGATGCTGTGACCGATATAGCAGAAGGCGATGACATAATCGCGAAAACTATCGGAGAATCCTTTTGACAGCCAGGTCAACAGGCCCAACGCACCGCTCAAGCTGGCCATTAGCCACCACGGCACCGCGCCATCAACGAAATAGGCCACCAGGGCCGGAGCAGGCAGCAGGACCAGAGTGGCCAGACGCTGAAACTGTTTGTCAGATGAGTTTGTGACGGTGGACATATCCAGCCCATCGCCTTGTGTAACCTTGCCCATACTCGAGCAGCCCCTTTACTCACTCTGCGCAGATCTGGGCGATCACCGTTCCATCGACCACAAACCAAGCGCCGTTCTCTTTTAACCGTCTGGCGTCCGCCAGATCCTCAAGCACTGTTAGCGCACCAAACGGCGCACGTTCGGGGGAAATCTCCTGCAGACCGGATCCGGCGATCACGTCGGGTGCATCCGGCCCCCATGGCGCCGACACCACAAGGATTGGCGTGCCCGGGCTCAGGTCTTTGTTCGAAGCCAGAACCAGCAACGGCGACAATGCAACAACGATACAAGCCGCCATACCGGCCAGAAAATGCTTCATCAGATTTCCTTCCGGACTTCTCTCTATCCAAAACTCGTTGCCATTTGGTTAGAAAATTGAAAGCTGTTTTAACGATCATCCACAATCGCGCGCCCCGTAGAAACGGGCTCTTCCCGCAGCCCTTCAGATAGATTTAGCAAGGCCAGGATGCGGAATTTTCGCGCGGCACGTTTTTCGGGGCTGTTCCAACGCAGCGGCTTGCGATACCCGGAAGACACCACATCTCTCCCGGAAACTTCGGAGGCCGCGATGCCCGTGCACTACATCTACCTGATCATCGCAGTTGCCGCCGAAACCATTGGCACCACCGCCCTGCAGGCCAGCCAGCAGTTCAGCCGCCTGATGCCCTCCCTGATCGTTCTGGTCGCCTACGGGTTTTCCTTCTACATGCTGGGCCTGACCCTTAAGGTGATGCCGGTGGGGATCGTCTATGCCATCTGGTCCGGGCTCGGCATCGTGTTGATCGCGGTGATCGGTCTTGTGGTCTTTGGCCAGAAACTGGACCTGCCGGCCGTGCTTGGCATGGCGATGATCTTGGCGGGAATCCTTGTCATTCATCTGTTTTCAGGGTCTTCTGGCCACTGACACAGGCGCCCCGGCGCCCAAATCGCTGCGTCGCAGCGGCCTTTGCGCCGTGTTTGCGGATTTTCTCTGGCCTTCGGGCCGGTATCGGGCTATGCGCGGCGCAACTTCCTTACAAAGGCTGACGTCATGGACCTGCGCAACATTGCGATCATTGCACACGTGGACCACGGGAAAACCACCCTGGTCGACGAGTTGCTGAAACAATCCGGCGCCTTTCGCGAAAACCAGGCTGTGGCGGAACGCGCCATGGACAGCAACGATCTGGAGCGCGAGCGGGGCATTACCATTTTTGCCAAACCGACTTCGGTCGAATGGAAAGGCACACGGATCAACATCGTCGACACCCCCGGTCACGCCGACTTTGGCGGTGAGGTCGAGCGGATCCTGTCCATGGTGGACGGTGTTGTGCTGCTGGTCGATGCCGCCGAAGGCCCGATGCCGCAGACCAAGTTTGTGACCTCCAAAGCGCTTGCGCTTGGCCTGCGTCCCATCGTGGTGCTGAACAAGGTGGACAAGCCCGACGCCGAGCCGGACCGCGCACTGGACGAATGTTTCGATCTCTTCGCCTCGCTTGACGCGAATGAGGACCAGCTCGACTTCCCGCATATGTACGCCTCGGGCCGCAATGGCTGGGCCGATGCAGAGCTGGACGGTCCCCGCAAGGACCTGCACGCGCTGTTCAACCTGATCGTCAACCACGTGCCCGAGCCTGCACAGATCAAGCGTCAGGATGAAGGTTTCCGCATGCTGGCCACCACGCTGGGCAGCGACCCCTTTGTGGGCCGCCTTCTGACAGGCCGTGTCGAATCCGGCACTCTGAAAGTGGGTGCGACGGTTCAGGCGCTGACCCGCATGGGCCAGAAGATCGAACAGTTCCGCGTGACCCGTATTCAGGCGTTCCGCGGTCTGGCTCAACAGGACATCGAAGAAGCCCAGGCGGGCGACATCGTCTCCATCGCCGGCATGGCCAAGGCGACCGTGGCCGATACAATCTGCGCCCTTGCTGTGGACGAACCCCTGGATGCCCAGCCCATCGACCCGCCCACCATCACCGTGACCTTCGGCATCAACGACAGCCCGCTAGCGGGTCGTGATGGCAAGAAGGTCCAATCGCGCGTTATCCGTGACCGCCTGATGAAAGAGGCCGAATCCAACGTCGCGATCAAGATCGCTGACACCCCCGGCGGCGAGGCTTTCGAAGTTTCGGGCCGCGGCGAACTGCAGATGGGCGTTCTGATCGAAAACATGCGCCGTGAAGGGTTCGAACTGTCGATCTCCCGCCCGCAGGTGATCATGCGCGAAGAGACCGGCGTCAAGATGGAGCCCGTCGAAGAGGCCACCATCGACGTTGATGACGAATACTCCGGCGCGGTGATCGAAAAACTGACTGGCGCCCGCAAGGGGGAGCTCGTCGAGATGAAGCCCGCAGGCGCTGGCAAGACACGGATTATCGCTCATGTGCCTTCGCGTGGTCTGATCGGCTATCACGGTGAATTCCTGACCGACACCCGCGGCACCGGTGTTCTGAACCGCGTATTCCACGGCTGGACCCCGCACAAAGGCCCCATTCCCGGCCGTCGTGCAGGTGTGCTGATCTCCATGGAGAACGGCCAGTCGGTTGCCTACGCTCTGTGGAACCTCGAAGAGCGCGGCAAGATGATGATCGGCGCCCAGGCCGACGTCTATACTGGCATGATCATCGGCGAACACTCCCGTGACAACGATCTGGAAGTGAACCCGCTGAAAGGCAAGAAACTGACCAACGTGCGCGCCTCTGGCACGGATGAGGCAGTGCGCCTTACCACCCCGATGACGCTGTCGCTGGAAGAGGCAATTGCCTATATCAATGACGACGAGCTGGTCGAAGTCACGCCAAACAACGTACGCCTGCGCAAGCGCTACCTGGATCCGCATGAACGCAAGCGGATGGCCAAGTCTAACGGCTGATCACATTTACGAGGCCGCCCCCCGGGGCGGCCTTTTTCTATGCCACATTCATGATAGGGTCCGCCAAAATTACAGGAGGACCCGAATGCAGAAAATTCAGGTACAGGGCGTCCATCACATCACGCTGACCGGCGCCGACAGGCAGACATCGATCGATTTCTGGGAAGGCCTCTTGGGCATGCCCTTCGTCTTTGATCAGCCCAATCTGGACAATCCGGACGAAGGCCACCTCTATTTCGACCCCGGTGATGGGCGGCTGATTACCGTCTTCACCAATGAAACCCGCACGCCCGACCGCCGCCGCACCCCAACGGAACCCGGCTGCGTGCATCACATCGCGTTCAACGTCAGCAGGGCCATGTTCTCGCAAGTTGAAAAACGGCTGAAGGACCGCGGCATCGGCCACTCCGGCGCGAAGGACCGCGGCTTCATGGATTCGATCTACTTCAAGGATCCGCTGGGGCTGATGATCGAGCTGGCTTGCTACAGGTTTGAACCGCCCACCGGCTGCACCCATGCGGATGTAATGATCGAAGCCCACAAGATCCGCGTCGCCCGCGGAGATTACAACATACAGGAAGAGCACCTGGCCGATGCGATCGAGCTTCTGGTGACCTGCCATACCTCCAGCCTGACGGACGATAGACGACCCCGCGATCCCTATTGATTGCTGGTGGCATCCCGGCAAAAGAAAAGGAGCGCAGGATGACCTGCGCTCCTTTTTTGTCTCACCCTGCCCTTTTCGGGCAGGTCGCGGAAAACCGCAATTATTCAGAGGTTTCCACCACCATCAGTTCACGCTCAGAGGCGTCGCGCGCGTGGCTCAACGCCTCCTGGTATTCGGGGCTGTTGTAGCATTCGACGGCGGCCTCGACGCTTGGGAATTTCGCCACCACGTTCCGCGGGCGTTCCTTGCCTTCCAGCTGTACGAACTTTCCGCCGCGGGCGATGAAGCTGCCGCCGTGTTTCGCAATCGCTGGGCCGGCCAGCTCAGCGTATTTGCCATAGGCCTCCGCATCGGTGACCGTGACGTGAGCAATCCAGAGTGCGCCCATGATTATCCCTCCAAAAGTTGTTCTGCAGCCGCGATGGCCGCTTCGGCCCCGGCAAAATCCTTGCCGCCGCCCTGCGCCATATCGGGACGGCCACCGCCGCCCTTACCGCCAACAGCAGGCACAGCAGCCTTCAGCACATCTACCGCGGACACCTGACCAGTCAGATCATCGGTAACCCCGGCCGCGACTGCGACCTTACCGTCGTCGTTGGCGATCAGCAGGATCACACCAGAACCGAGTTTCTGTTTATGTGCATCAATGAGCCCGCGCAGATCCTTGCCGGAAACGCCTTCCAGCGCCTGACCGAGGAAGGTCTTACCCCCGATCTCTTTGGTCTCGACACCACCGGACGCACCGCCGCCCATAGCGACTTGCTGCTTCAGCTGCGACACCTCGTTCTGCAGCGCCTTGCGCTCGTCCATCAGCGCCTTGATGCGGTCGATGACATCGGAAGGCTGTGCCTTCAGCATCGCTGCCACATCCGCCATCCGGCCCGCCTCGGCCTCCAGATATTCAGAGGCTGCAGCGCCGGTCAGCGCCTCGATACGGCGCACGCCAGCCGAGGATGCGCTGTCGCCAAGGATGACGAAGGAACCGATATCACCGGTCTGCTTCACATGCGTCCCGCCGCAGAGTTCGATGGAATACGTCTGTTTGTCGTGACCCTTGCCGGTTGCTGCGCGCCCCATGGAGACGACACGAACCTCGTCGCCGTATTTCTCACCAAACAGCGCCTGCGCACCCAGGGCACGGGCATCATCCGGCGTCATGATCCGGGTCTCCACCGGGGTGTTCTGGCGAATATAGGTGTTCACGTCTTTTGAAACCTGGGTCAGCTCCTCGGCGCTCAGCGCCTTCCCGTGGCTGAAGTCAAAGCGCAGACGATCCTCAGCGTTAAGCGAGCCGCGCTGTGCCACGTGATCGCCAAGCGCCTCCCGCAGGGCCTCGTGCAGCAGGTGCGTGGCGGAGTGATTGGCACGAATGGCGCTGCGGCGGGTGTGATCCACCACCAGCTGCGCGGGTGCATTGACCGTCACGATCCCATCGGTCACTTCGCAGAAGTGGATAAAGACATCGGCAGCTTTCTTGGTGTCCGTGACGCGCAGGGCACCACCTTCGAGACGGATTTCACCGCTGTCTCCGACCTGACCACCGGATTCGGCATAGAACGGCGTCTGGTTCAGGATAAGCTGAACGCTATCGCCCTTACCCGCCTCACGCACGATCTCGCCATTCTTGACGATGGCCTGGATCTGACCTTCGGCGCTTTCGGTTTCATAGCCGAGGAAATCGGTGGCGCCATGTTCATCGGCAATATCGAACCACAGGGTGCTGTCGGCACTTTCGCCCGAGCCGGACCATGCGGCACGCGCCTTGGCCTTTTGCGCCGCCATGGCGGTATCGAAGCCGTCGGTGTCGACTTCACGCCCCTTTTCGCGCAGGGCGTCCTGCGTCAGGTCCAGCGGGAAGCCGTAGGTATCATAAAGCTTGAACGCAGCCTCACCCGGCAGGGGTGCGCCCTCGTCCAGTCCGGACAGTTCATCATCCAGCAGCTTCAGACCGCGGTCCAGCGTCTGTTTGAAACGGTTTTCCTCCAGGTGCAGCGTTTCCTGGATCAGCGCCTGCGCGCGGCCCAGTTCTGGATAGGCGGCGCCCATCTGCTGTACCAGGGCTGGGACCAACTGGTGCATCACAGGATCCTTGGCGCCCAGCAGGTGCGCGTGGCGCATGGCGCGGCGCATGATGCGGCGCAGCACATAGCCGCGCCCATCATTGGAAGGCATCACGCCGTCAGCAATCAGGAAAGAGGTAGAGCGCAGATGGTCCGCGATCACCCGGTGGTGCACGTTTTGATCGCCATAAGGATCAACGTTTGTTACATCGGCCGAGGCTTCGATCAGCGCCTTGAACAAGTCGGTGTCATAGTTGTCGTGGCTACCCTGTAGCAGCGCACCGATACGCTCCAACCCCATGCCGGTGTCGATGGACTGCATGTCCAGCGCCTTCATCGAGCCGTCTTCGAACTGTTCGTTCTGCATGAAAACGACGTTCCAGATCTCGATGAAACGGTCGCCATCTTCATCAGCGCTGCCCGGAGGGCCGCCCCAGATGTGATCGCCGTGATCGTAGAAGATTTCAGTACACGGACCGCAGGGCCCGGTCGGCCCCATCTGCCAGAAGTTGTCCGAGGTATCGATGCGGATGATCCGGTCCTCGGGCACGCCGACCTTTTTCCAGATTTCAAAGGCTTCGTCGTCGGTATGATAGACGGTGGTCAGCAGACGGCTCTTGTCGATGCCGAATTCCTTGGTGATCAACTCCCAGGCAAAGGGGATCGCCTCTTTCTTGAAGTAGTCCCCAAAGGAGAAGTTGCCCAGCATTTCAAAGAACGTGTGGTGGCGCGCGGTATAGCCAACGTTGTCGAGATCGTTGTGCTTGCCGCCCGCGCGCACACATTTCTGCGCGGTGGTGGCACGTTTGTAATCACGATGCTCGACCCCGGTAAAAAGGTTCTTGAACTGGACCATGCCCGAGTTGGTGAACATCAGGGTGGGATCGTTGCGGGGCACAAGCGGACCGGATTCCACGATTTCGTGGCCTTGCTTGGCAAAGTAGTTCAGGAAGGTGGAGCGGATGTCGTTCAGCGTCGCCATATGCGGGATCCCTTTTCGGGCTTTGTCAGGGTTTCAGGCAGGTTTAGCCCCAGAGCGCAGCCCTGTCCACTGCCCGCCGAAACGAAAAAGGGCGCAACCTGCGTTGCGCCCCAGTTCATATTGGATCGGATCACATCCGGGCGGCCTCAGGCCTCCAGAATGTCATCGTCACCGCCGCCGTCGGGGCGGTCAAAGTCGAGCCCATGTGCCGCGCGGATCTTGTCTTCGATATCATAGGCGATTTCCGCATGTTCCCGCAGGAACTGTTTCGCGTTTTCACGGCCCTGCCCGATCCGTTCGTCTCCGTAAGAGAACCATGCGCCGGATTTGTTGACCACACCGGCGGCCACACCCAGATCGAGCAATTCACCCATCTTGGAGATGCCTTCGCCATACATGATGTCGAATTCCACCTGTTTGAAGGGCGGCGCCACCTTGTTCTTGACGACCTTGACGCGGGTTGCGTTGCCGACAACCTCATCCCGATCCTTGATCGAGCCGATGCGGCGGATATCAAGGCGGACCGAAGAGTAGAATTTCAGCGCGTTACCGCCAGTTGTCGTTTCGGGCGAGCCGAACATCACGCCAATCTTCATGCGGATCTGGTTGATGAAGATCACCATGCATTTGGAGCGGCTGATGGACCCGGTCAGCTTGCGCATGGCCTGGCTCATCAGACGGGCCTGCACGCCAACACTGGAATCACCCATGTCGCCTTCAAGTTCGGATTTGGGTGTCAGTGCCGCCACCGAATCCACGATCACCATGTTGACCGCACCAGACCGCACCAGCGTATCAGTAATCTCCAGCGCCTGTTCGCCGGTATCGGGTTGCGAAATCAGCAGTTCGTCCAGATCGACGCCCAGCTTGGCCGCGTATTGCGGATCCAGCGCGTGTTCCGCATCAACAAAGGCGCAGACGCCGCCCTTTTTCTGCTGTTCGGCCACGCAATGCAGCGTCAGTGTCGTTTTACCGGAGCTTTCCGGGCCGTAAATCTCAACAATCCGGCCCATCGGCAGGCCGCCGATCCCAAGCGCGATATCCAGCCCCAGAGACCCGGTCGAACTGGCTTCGATCTCCTGGATCGCCTTGCCGTCGCCAAGCTTCATGATCGAGCCCTTGCCGAACTGCCGCTCAATCTGGGCAAGCGCGCTGTCCAGCGCCTTTTGCTTGTCACCGCTCTCTTTGTTTTTCATGGTCAACAGATCCGCCATAATCCCTAATCCCCTTCTATGTGTCATACCCGTGGGGTTGCGGCAATCACTTGCTTTGTTCGCCTCTTGTTCCTTATGAGATCAAAACGGGAACATTGCAAGTAAAACTTCCGAGAAGGCGTAGAGGACCGGCACAGGAACCGCTGTGTCTAACGCTGAGGCTGTCCCTGGCCAGACGAAGTTGGCAAAGGGAAGCGCCCGCCACGCGCACCAGAACCTCCCCCCTCAGGCACAGGCAAAGGATCTGATGCAGCCTTTAAAACGATACGGACAGACTGCAGGGAGCTTCTAAATAATTCTGACTTCAGGCAAGGGGGGGGAAACTGAGGCCCCTTCCCCTGGGATCAAAACCCAAACAAGTTAGCATTGGCTATGGCTTTCTCAACGAACACCGCACGGTCGGTTTCCGGTTTCCAGCCGAGTACCTGTTTTGGCTTTTCATTGCTGAATGGCGAATAATGTGCTCGGCTTTTCCAATCTGCGAGGCTGGGTCGGATTACGCCGGACCGGCGCAGAGCATATTTCTTGAGCGCATATTTGACCGCATCCGACGCGTAGAATGCAAACAGGTTGCCGGAGTTCACGCGGATTCTGGCGCCGAGTGCGGTCTCGATGGCGTCAAAATAGTCACGCGCCGAAAGCATCGGCTCACCGATGAGATTGAAACTCTGCCCTTCGACCGGGGCATCCATCATCCGGACAAGTCCATCTGCAATATCTTCGTTCAGGACGAAGGGCAGGATATTGCGCCCGTGGCCCCAAATGCGAACCGCCCCGGCACCGTGCCAGCGACCGATCCCCCAGTGCTGCAGCGGTCCGCCGGGCCCGACGACGATGCCGGGACGGGCAATTGTTACAGGCAGCCCGCGCTCGCGGTGGAGCTTCATCAGCTGCTTTTCGCATTCTGCCTTGGACCGCGCATATAGATTGCGGTCGGTCAGATCCTCTGCAAATCCCGTCTCTTCGGTGATGGTCAGTGCAGGGTTCGACATGTCATAGCTTGCGATTGTGCCAGTGTAGATCAACCGTTTTACACCTGCCATTTGGCAGGCTTCGGCGATGCGTGTCGCAACCCCCACGTCGTTGATCAGGCAATCCTCCCATGTGGTTTCAAGCGCCTTTGCTAAATTGAACACCACCTCGATCCCCTGCATTGCTGCGGTCAATGCCTTCAGATCGTGTAGCGAGGCGCTCACGGTTTCCACCTTGTCGGGAAGATCAGGAAACGGGCCAGAGCGGCTGCGCGACAGGACCCGCACATCGCGGCCGTCGGCGACAAGGCGCCGTGTCAGTGCCCGGCCGATGAAACCGGTTCCGCCGATCACCATGACGCTTGGCTTTGGTTTTCTGGTTTGAACGGCAGGTGCGGCGGCGCGCAAAACCTTTTCGGGCAATAGAGCGATAGCATCGTCGATCGCCTGCATGACCTCAACCGCGGTTTCGCCAGCATAAGGCTTTGCATGCGCCGCGCTGGGACCCGCTGCATAAAGGGCCGCATTCATGCCACGAAAGCTGCGCCCGTATGGGTTTTTGGTATTGAGAGACGCAGTCTGAACCGCCGCGTTCCCTATCCCCTGCCACAGGTGCTGGCGGGACAGGTCCAGCTGTCTACGCAGCGGGTTGGCCACCAAGTCCGATGTGTTTTCCCGCTCAACAACAAGCACGTCCTGCGCATAGTCCAGCCGCGCCCGCGCGCTGGATCCGCGCAGCGTCACGCTGCGGTTGTCGGTGGTTTCGACCATGGCAAGGGTAAAGGTGATCTGCACAGCACCAGCCCGCGCAAGGATCCGGAATCCCTGCGGGCGCATATCCTCTCCAGGCAGGGCGACGGGCCATTCCGCCTGGGCATGCAGCACCTCGACAGGACCAAAAAGATCATGCGCAAAGGCAAAAAGATGCGGCCCTAGTTCAAGCAGGAGGTTTTTTGGCTCGCGCAAAAGCCAAAGATTATAGGGGCCAGAGCGGAGCGGTGCGAGCGGCAACGCCCAGCTGATGTCACAGCCAGACACCCGTCCGTAGGCCCCAGCGCGCATGTCCTCTTTCATCTTTTGATAGGAGGGAAGACCCAGAAAGTTGTGCCCGGCGCAAAACCGCTTGCCTGCTTTGGTGGCTGCCGCCTCGATCTCGCGGGTCTCGGCCGCTGATTCAGCAACCGGTTTTTCAACCAACACATCGAGCCCGCCTTCAAGGCACTTGATGGCCAGCGCCCGGTGCAGATGCGGCGGGGTCAGGATATGCACGGCGTCGCAGCTACCAGAAGCGATCAGATCATCGACAGAGGTAAAGGCCTGCGCACCATATCGTCCTGCGAACCCTTTGGCCGCGGTTTCATTGACATCGCAGACCGCCGCGATCCGCACATTCGGCGTCGCCTTGAGGGCGTCCGCATGCCAGGTGGCAATATATCCGGCGCCAATCAGGCCTATGCGGGTTTCGCTCGCCATGGAATGTTCCTTTACTTGTACTCGATGATGCGCATGTCGCGCCCGGTTAGGCGGCGCAGGTGAAATTGCACCATGCCGATCAGGTTCGGAAATTTTGATAGGGTCAGTAGAAAGCCAGGGTATCTTGCATTGGTGAGCGGAATGCCATCCCTGCGCAATCCCGCCGTTGAGCGTGCCCAATTGAGCGCATAGACCCCCAGAATGGGCAGGCTGAACGGCCACCACACCGCAGCCGCAGTGAGTGCGAAGAGCGGTAGCGCAAGGGCGTAAACATAGGCGCGCCTGCATTCTGTGGTAAAATAGTCAGGATGAAGATGATGCACCTGCGCAAAGCCGTGGCCGGTGCGCACCGCTCGCGTCCACCACTGACCAAACCGCAGCATATCCGCATCATGACGTGTCATGTCTCTGGGTATGCGCCAGAGGGTATGGCCGGATTTGCGAAAACGGCAGCAGATCTCATCGTCTTCGGCAGCGATCACCTGCGGGTTCATACCGCCCACGGCCTGCCATAGCGCAGCACGAACCATCATATCGCCGCCGCAGGCCATGATTTCGCCCGGCGGACGATGCCATTCCCAATCACAGAGAAGGTTATAGGGGCTGGCCTCCGGATGGATCTCGGAGCGCCAGCCGGTTACCATGCCGACCTCTGGATGATCGTTCAGATAATCGCGCGCGGCCTCTACGAACCCGGATGCCAGAACACAGTCGCCATCGATGAACAGGACAAACTCGGGCTCCTCCAGCGCGTCAAACCCCGCGTTTCGCGCACGCGCCGCGGTGAAGGGGATCGACATATCCAACTCCACCACTTTGGCGTTGCACTTGCGGGCCTCGTGAAGGCTGTCATCGTCTGAGCCGCTGTCCACATAGACAATGTGCCGAGCCTGCCCCTGGACCGAGTCGAGGCAGGCAATCAGACGCGCGCCCTCGTTGCGCCCAATGAGAACGATATCGACCGGCGTCATGGACGCTTCTCCAGAACGGTGCTGCCGCCTGCATAGCTGGTAAACAGGCGGGATAGGCGGGCGGCTTCGGTATGAATGTTGAAATCGTCCAACACCTTTGCACGGCCTGCCAGCCCCATGTCCTGCCGGGCCTTGCTGTCCGCCAACATATGGTCCAGGGCCGCGCGCAGTTCTTGCGGATCGCCGGGCGGTACCAGCAGCCCGCTGGTGGCGTGATCCACCAGTTCCGGTATTCCTGCAATCCTTGTTGCAACAACCGGCACAGCCGAGGCCATTGCCTCCATCAGAACCACGGGCACTCCTTCGGCAAAGCTGGGCAGGACAAAGACGTCGGTGCTCGAGAGCGCTTCTGCGACTTCGGATTGCGAACGGTAACCCAGAAAATCGACATTTAGCCCCTGTGCCTGCGCCTCAAGCGCGGCGCGATCCGGACCGTCTCCGATCACCGTCAGTTTCCAGTCGCCAGAGAGGTCCCGCAACGCATCAAGCAGAATTGGCAGACCCTTGACCGCCGCGAGCCGCCCGACGAAGAGCAGGTTTGCCCCCTTGTGAGGCGCAGAAGTGTAGCGGCCCGGGTCAATGCCGCAATGGATGATATGAAAGCGCGCCCAATGGGATTGATCGGCAAAACACATCAGCTGTGATCGGCAGAATTCGCTGATGCAGGCAACAAACCGCGCCCGTGCGGCCTTTTCATCGATCCGCCAATGGTTCGGATTGAAAAAGATGTCCGGCCCGTGGATCGTGAAACTGTAGGGGATGCCCGATAGTTCCGAGGCCAGCATTGCCACAGTGCAAGCAGCAGTGGCGATGTGATTGTGCAGATGATCGACCTCCTGTCGGCGCAGCTCATCCGCCAAGACGCCCGCCTCAAGGAAGTAGATCAGGTTATAGAGGCGCCCCTTTACCCCTCGGGGCGCCGTTTTCCAGGCCAGTCGCAAGGCAGCGATATAACGGCCGGGATTTCGCATCCAGCGCAGATGCGCGCGCAGCAGGCGCAGGGGCTTTTTACAGGCGCCAAGCACCTTGAAGGTCAAGGCATGCTCCTGGCGCTGCTCTGGACCCACTAGGTGCTCGGCCCCCGTGGTGCGGATCGAGCAGGTCAGGACATCATGACCCAGCGCCCGCAACGCCGCGACTTCACGCTGGATAAAGGTATCCGAGGCGCGCGGGTATTCTCCGGTCAGATAGGCAAGCTTCGGCAATGTCATGGCTCACCTGCGATGCTCTGTGCCATCATCTCTTCGAATGGCGCGTGATCCTTGCCACCCAATGTGGCCCGCAAGGCCGCGTTGGGATAGCGCAGCGGCATCAGCCGTGCGCGAATAATCGGTTCCTGAAACAACCCCGGCAGCCCCGCTGATATCGGCCGCAACAGGCGCGCCAGCTTCAGCCAAACGTCATAGGTGATGGGAAGGACGAACTTGGGCCAGCCAGTCAGAGTTTTGTGCACCGACACAAACCGCCTCCGGTCAGGTAGATCATCGTCCACCACATTGATCGACACCGGTCCCTTTGGTTCCTTTTGCGCCGCCCGGATCAGGGTTTCGCCAAGGTGATCAACATGAACCAAAGGTAAGGCGCCATCCTTGCCGATCTGCACGAAAACGTTGGATGCCCAGAACCCCAGCAGAGCGTTCCACGTTCGTCCGGCCCCCCAAACCGCACCGGGCCGGATCAGCCAGGCATCGGGCATAGTCTCTTGGACCAGCGCTTCCTGTGTGAGCTTTGCCTTAGAATAGGCATCACGGGCTTTCTGGGCGGTTGCCAGAGCGCAGGTTTCGTCCAGAGCGTCACCGGGGGCAAGCGCCGCCGTATCGTAGACCGCAATGGAGGAAATAAGCACGAACGTGCCACGCCAGGTTTCCAGAGCAGAAAGCAGCGCTTGCGTCCCCCCCAAGGTTACACGGTCGTGCGCCGCCGCATCATCACCCAGATGCGCTGCGGCATGGATGATTGCCCCGACTTCGCTGACAAGTGGGGTCAGCTGTTCGGTGGCATCTGCCGCGGTTAGATCCAGCTTTACCGCAGTGATGCCGAGATCATCCTCCCACGCGGCGTGCGGCAGGCCGCGGTATAGCGCGATCACCTCGATCCCCTGATCGCGGGCGGCGCGCAGGGCAGCGGAGCCGACAAAGCCGCTCGCGCCGGTGATCAGGATACGGTTCACTGCGCCCATGGCATCGGCTCCATCGCATCGCAGCGGGTTGTCATGGTCTGGGCTCCGCTGAACTCGCCTGCGTTCTGGATGGCAAGCGTGACTTCGGTCAGGTGCAGGGCGAAATCACCGGACAGCCGCCCCGGGCGTCCTTCGGCAAGCGCGGATAGCATTTCGTCGGGGCCAAGCATGAAATTCATCGCCGCAGCCCCCCATTTCCCAACCTTGGGATGGGTTGGCTGCTTGAGCCGGATCCGTTTCTTCAACGGCGATTCCATCAGGCGCCGCCTTAGTTTGATACGCCGTGCGAACCGGATTTTCGCATCATTGTCCCAGGCTTCATCGCAGCTCAGCACGCCTGCGTCGCCGACGATCTGGATCTGGTGGTTGTGCGGCGCAACAAAGGAACAGGTCAGTCGCGTGACCGGGCCGTTCTCGAAAAACAGGGTCGCCACCGACAGATCCGGTGCATGCGGTCCGTGCCCCTCCTTGCCCGGAACAGCCTCGGCGCTGGCGGCAACTACCGTGCGGACCGCTCCGAACCAGCTGATCAGCCAGGCCAGGTAATAGCCTGCGTGTTCGAGCGTACAGCCAACCCGGAATTCATCCTCATAAGGCCAACGCGCGCCGCTCTCCGTCTGCCATTTGTGGTATTCAGCCTGGGTGATGAACCCGTCATCCAGCTCGGCATAGATAGCGCGCGGAGTGCCTGCGGTATTGTTGCGAAGAGCCTGACCAAGAGTTTGCGCCGCTTCCCCCAGGACCGAGCAAGGGGCCGAAGCGATCTGCAAGCCGCGGCTAATGGCAAGATCCACCAGTTCTTTGGCCTCAGGAAAGGTCGTCGCCAGGGGTTTTTCGGAATATACCGGGTGGCCCGCACCCAGACAGGCGCGGCTGGTTTCAAAGTGGGATCCTGGATTTGTCAGGTTGAGAACGAGAGCACCCGGCGCGCTTTGGAACAATGCTTCAAACGTTGGTGCAAGCGGCAGGTTCCAGTAGGTGCAGAAGTGTTTGAGCCGTTGTTTGTCGGTATCAAACACGCCCGCGATCTCGATCCCCGGCATAACCGCCAAGGACCGCATATAAAGGTCGGCCACAAAGCCGCAGCCAAGTACCAGAAGCCGCTGTTTCACGCCCCTGCCCCCGATAAGAAAAACCCGCAAGAACGGGACACACCTGCCAAACTTTCAAGGAGCACTAATAAGACCTGCCTTTTCCCACGACATCTGCCTATTTTACAAAAATGGCCAGAATTCGGCGAGACTTCGAATTCTGAATGATGGGCAAAAATGGCGCGTTTCCGCAACATTCGATGTCGCTTTGCGCTATTTCAGAGCGGAGAATTTACCTTCTCTTCCCGCTTTCCAGACCGAAATATCGCCCAATAGTGGCACAGTTTGCCAACTCCGTTGCAACCGGAAGCACGCCAGAGCAGTCAGACCGAAAATCAGGTGCTTTGCAGCACTGCCTCAATAGCGAAGGCCTCCACGAGGTATTAAGCTGACCACGCGAAATGCACTGCACTCTACCGCATCAAAGCTCTCGCGGCGCTTTTGTTGTCCTTTGAATGGAAGAATTGTGACACATGCAATCTGATAGTATGTCTTAGATTGATTTCCTTTCGGAGCCCCGTGGCAATGCTTGTATTTTATGACGAACGGCTGGTTCTTCTTTCGGTTCCGAAAACCGGCACCACGGCCTATCAGGCCGCGCTGCGGGATCGTGCTGATTTCGTAGTCTCCGATCCGCCGCAGCTGAAACATGCCCCTGTGTTCCGCTATAACCGCTGGTTCCGGCCGATGTTCGAACGGGTCTGCGGTGTTGAGCTGGAGCTGGCCGCCGTGATGCGTGAGCCGATCAGCTGGCTGGGCAGCTGGTACCGGTTTCGTCAACGGCCGTTTCTGGATGGGTCCCCGAATTCGACCAAAGGGATCAGTTTCGACGATTTCGTCCGAGCCTATTGCAAAGGCGATGTGCCGAAATTTGCCGATGTGGGAAGTCAGGCTAAGTTTCTGGAGCCACAGCGTAATGGTTGCGCAGTGACGCATCTGTTCCGATATGAGGACCAGCCCGCGCTCACAACCTTTCTGGAGGAACGGCTTGATATGAAGATCGCAACCGACCGCCAGAACGTCAGCCCCGCCATGGAGTTGACACTGGACCCCAAGGTCGAAGCCATCCTGCGGCGTAAGCGTGCGGCGGATTTCGAACTCTACGACAGCATCGGCGACTAACGCCGACGCCTTTCGTCAGAAAAATACTGGCTGCCGAAAGCAGGCAGCGCCTGCGCAGCGTCAGTGAAGTTGGGCGTGTACCGTTTCGGTCAGCTGGCTCAGCGAGAAGGGTTTGGGCAGGAACACCGAGTTCGGCACATCCGGGTCCGTTTCACCAAAGGCGCCTTCTGCATAGCCGGAAACGAAGACAACACGGGTATCGGGGCGTTCTTTCAGTGCCTCGCGTACCCAGCTGGGGCCATCCATCCCCGGCATCACAACGTCCGTGACAAAGACATCGACGCTCAGTCCCGGATCCTCCAGCGTGCGCAGCGCGTCTTCGGCGGATTCTGCCTCCAGCACCGTATAGCCGCGCATCCGCAGCGCGCGCGATGCAAAGGCGCGCACCGGCGCCTCATCCTCGACCAGCAACACCACACCCTCGCCATGCTGCGGCGCGGCGGTTTCCTCGACGGGTGCCTCGACTGGGGCATGTTCCACGGCGTCTTGCTTGTGCACCGGGAAAAACAGGGTGAAGCGGGTGCCGTGATCCTTGACCGAGTCGATGAAGATATAGCCACCGGTCTGTTTGATGATGCCATAGGCGGTCGACAGGCCCAGACCGGTGCCCTCACCCGTGCGTTTGGTGGTGTAGAAGGGTTCGAACACCTTCTGCATCTTGTCCGGATCGATCCCGACACCTTCATCTGACACCCGAATGGTGACCCAATCGCCCGCAGGTACTTTGGCCCGGTCGCGTTCCAGCGGTGCCGTCAGCGTAACCGCTTCTGTCTCGACGCGGATTTCACCGCCATTGGGCATCGCATCGCGAGCGTTCACCACAAGGTTCATCAGCACCTGTTCCAGCTGGCGTTTGTCCGCCCGGATCGAGCGCATCACCGGATCGTGGCTGAGCGTCAGAGTCACCTTCTCCCCGACCAGACGATTCAGCAGATGCGTCAGGTCCGACAGCGTGTCGCGCACGTCCAGGATTTCGGGCTGCAGGGTCTGCTTGCGCGAAAACGCCAGAAGCTGACTAACAAGGGAGGCCGCCCGGTTGGCGTTTTCATGAATCTGGATCAGATCACCATAGTCCTGATCGCCCTGATCGTGGCGCAGCAACAGCAGGTCACAATGGCCAGAAATGGCGGTCAGCAGGTTATTGAAGTCATGCGCCACGCCGCCGGCAAGCTGGCCGATGGCCTGCATTTTCTGGCTTTGCACGAATTGCGCCTCAAGCGTCTTCAGCTCGGTCGCGTCGTTCAGCACCGCGATCAAAACCGGCGCGCCCTCTTCGAAGGTGCGCGTCAGGGTCACCTGTACGAAAACCTCGCGGTCACGGCGCGATAGCCGCAGGAATTCGGACTTGTTAGAGGCCAGCCCTGCGGCCGTATCGCGCAGCCAATCGGACATCGGGCGCCCCAGTCCCTCCATCAGCTGACCGAGTTTCAGATCGTCGCGCGGCTCCACCGCCAGCAGACGCTGGGCCATCTTGTTGAGAGACAGGATATCGCCGCTGGGCGCCACTTTCAGGAAGGGCACGGGCAGGCTTTCGAACCCGGAGCTGGAAGCGCTGAGCCCGGAGGTGTCCACCTCCATCAGGTAAAGCTCGCTGCGGCCCTGGGTGCGGTTCAGCTCCGTCGCCAAGACGTCCACCGGCCCGGATTGGGTCATGATGGTGTTGAGCTGGCCGGGATTGACCGGCAGTGCTGTGAACAGGCGCTCGGTGGATTTGACCCGTTCGCCGATCAGTTTGCGGGCGGCCTCGTTCATGAACAAAACCGCGCCGGACCGGCCCACGGTGATCATCGGGATTGGCACCGCCTCGGCACCGCGCCCGCTGCCGCTGCTGCGTTCGGCAATATCCTCAACCCGCCACAAAAAGCTGCCGCCCTGCATCTGGTGCACCGCGAGACGGACATGACCGCGCCGGGTGACGATATCCTCACGCGCAGCACCGCTTTTTGCCGCCTGGCTTTGCAGGCGGAACAGTACTGCAGTCGGATTGGCCAGAACCGAGCGCAATGTGCCGGCAAGGGTTTCCTGTTTGCCTTCGGAAAACCGCTTCACGGCGGCCTCGTTGCAGGCGTGAATGCTGCCGTCCACATCGGTAACGAAGGTGGGCGTGGCGTCCTTTTCGATGAAACCGGTCAGAAGATCCGTCGCCATCGCCCGGGCATTCAGTCGCACCCTGGATTGCAGCACCATCAGAAGCGCCACCGCCACCAGAGTCAGCGAAACGGCGAGCATTCCGCGCGAGACCCGGTCAGGCCACTCAAGCGCCCAAGGCGCCACCAGCATTGCGCCTGCCAGCAGCAGAACGATCAAAAGGCGTTTATTCTCTGGGGTATTCACCCGCAATGAAGGAACGGAGGAAGTGGGGCGACCTGTCATTACGGCTCCGAAAAAAGACAAGATGCCGCCAATACGCCGCCATCAAGGTTAAGGCCACGTTAATGGTGCAGCGGCTTTTGTTGACAGATACTTATCAATCAGCCTTCGACCGCGTCAACATCGCTGCGAAGAAGCCATCGGTGCCATCCTGCACCCCCCAGGCTTTTTCGCCGATCAGTTGCCATTCCGGGCTGCGGGACAGGAAGGCACGGATCTGATCGCCGTTCTCCGTCTCCAGCATGGAGCAGGTGGCATAGGCCAGCACACCGTCTGGCGCTGTAAGTTCGGCCGCCTCATCCAGAATTTCGGCCTGAATGGCACGGATCTCGTCCAGCCGCTCCGGCGTCAGGCGCCATTTGCCTTCGGGTGCGCGCCTCCAAGAACCGGAGCCGGAACAGGGCGCATCGCAAAGCACCAGATCAAAGGGCGCCGCAGAGCGAACCGCCTCGGTGGGCTGGCAGCTGATCTGAACCCCAGCGCGCGATGCCCGCTCCGGCAGATCCTTCATCCGGCGGGGATCGATGTCATGGGCTGTCAGGCGGATTTGGGCACGCGCCGCCATGGCGAGGCTCTTGCCACCGCCTCCGGCGCAGTAGTCCAGCACGGACAGGCCATCACGCAGCGGCAGCATATCCACCACCGCTTGGCTCGCGGCATCCTGCAGCTCAACCAAACCATTGTTGTAAGCCGCCCCGTTACGCAGTTTGCGGGCGCCTTCGGTGATCTCCAGCGCGGTGGGTGAAGCAGCATGGGGCTCGGTTGAGATCCCCTCCTCCTCCAACGCGGCGCGGGCCGCCGCGACGCTGCCCTTCCGCAGGTTTACCCTGAGATGCACTGGGGCGCGCTGGCGCAGTGCCTGCGCTGCGGCCTCGGCATTGTCCCCAAGGCTGCTTGAAAAGGAGGACCAGAGCCAGTCCGGAATATCGAATTCCTCGGCCGGACTGGAAAAACCGACAGGCTCGGCCTGTTCTTCGGCGCAGAGCGGCGCAGGGGCGTAGCCTTCACCTGTGAACATATCGGAGGGATCGACGCCCGCCTCGCGCAGACCGCCAAGGATCAGGCCCCGGCCCGTCAGGCTGCCACCCAGAACCGCATGGGAGCGAAAGCAGCGCAGCGCTGTGAAGACGTGATCGCGCACTGCCGCGCGATCCTTGGAGCCCGCAAAGCGACTGCGCCGTGCCCAGCCGGTCAAAGCCTTCTCCGCCGCCTCGCCTGCGATCACCTGATCCAGGACCTCGATCGCCGCCTGCAGGCGGGCCGCCGGGGTCACGCCCCGGCCCCGATCTTCGCTGCCGCTGTCACAGTACTGCGCATCAAGATCATCCGATCCGGTAGTTCGGGCTTTCGCGTGTGATCTGCACGTCGTGCACGTGGCTTTCCTTGAGGCCGGCGCCAGTGATCTTCACGAAATTGCAGTTACGGCGCATCTCTTCGACGGTCGCACAGCCGGTATAGCCCATGGCCGCGCGAAGACCGCCGACCAACTGGTGAATGACCGCGCCTGCGGAACCTTTGTAGGGCACCTGACCTTCGATCCCTTCGGGCACCAGTTTGTCGCTGGCGGCGTCCTTCTGGAAATAGCGGTCGGCCGAGCCGCGCGCCATGGCGCCAAGGCTACCCATGCCGCGATAGCTCTTGAACGAGCGGCCCTGATACAGGATCACCTCGCCCGGGCTTTCATCGGTGCCGGCGATCATCGAGCCGACCATGGCGCAGGAGGCGCCGGCGGCAATCGCCTTGGCAAAATCGCCGGAGAACTTGATGCCGCCATCGGCGATCACCGGGGTGTCGCCTGCCGCGCTGGCACAATCCATCACAGCGGTCAGCTGCGGCACACCCACGCCCGCCACCATGCGAGTGGTGCAGATCGAGCCCGGGCCGATCCCGACCTTGATGGCATCCGCGCCCGCATCAATCAGCGCGCGGGTCGCTTCGGCGGTGGCGACGTTACCAGCAATCACCTGCACTTCGTTCGAAAGCGCCTTGATCCGTTTGACAGCTTCGATCACGCCTGCCGAATGGCCGTGGGCGGTATCAACCACAACAATGTCGACGCCGGCATCGATCAGCGCCTCGGAGCGTTCAAAGCCAGAATCGCCAACCGAGCTGGCCGCTGCGACGCGCAGACGGCCCAAATCGTCCTTGCAGGCGGTGGGGTTCAGAACCGCCTGTTCGGTGTCTTTCAGGGTCAGAAGACCGGTCAGCTTGCCCGATTTGTCGGTGATCAGCAGCTTTTCGATCCGGCGCGCCTTCATCAGCGATTTCGCCTCTTCGCGGTCGGCAGGCTCTTGCAGGATCGCCAGTTTGTCCGATGTCATCATCACCGAAACCGGCGTGTTGTCATCGCTCGCAAAGCGCATGTCGCGATTGGTCACAATGCCGACCACACGGCCATCGCTGTCAACCACCGGAAAGCCGGTCACGCGGTAGCGTTCCTGCAGCGCCTTGGCATCGGCAAGGGTCTGATCCGCCGTCAGGGTGATGGGATTATAGACGATACCGCTTTCGAAACGCTTGACCCGGCGTACCTGCCGGGCCTGCTCTTCGGTATCGAGGTTCTTGTGAATGACGCCCATGCCACCGGCCTGCGCCATGGCAATCGCCATGCGGGCCTCGGTCACCGTGTCCATGGCCGAGCTGAGCAGCGGAATGTTGAGCGAAATCGAGCGTGTCACGCGGGTGCGTGTGTCCGCCGTGCTGGGCAGCACTTCGGATGCCCCCGGAACCAGAAGAACATCATCAAATGTGAGAGCCTCACGAATCTGCATTTGTCATCCCCATGCAAAACCCCGTTTGGCGGTGACCCTATGGCACAGAAGCCCGGGAGGGAAAAGAGGCCACGACAAGAAATAGATCAAATCCCGTTGCAAGGGCCTCTGGGTCAGGCAAACGGGGCGTACGGCAGGCTCAAGACGCATCTCAGATGCTCATTTTTGAAAAATGCCGGAACCAGGCCCAAAAATGACGCGGGCCGCCTTTCCCTTGGGCAAAAAGAACTTATGCTCCGCCACAGAATTCTAGTGAAAAGGCACAGGCATGGCTGACGATCCTCTCGTTGTGTTTACCCCCTCCGGCAAACGCGGCCGGTTCCCCGCCGGAACCCCGGTTCTGACAGCTGCGCGGCAGCTTGGGGTCGATCTGGATTCCGTCTGCGGTGGCCGGGGCATCTGCTCGAAATGTCAGATCACCCCCTCCTATGGCGAATTCTCGAAACTCGGCGTCTCCGTGCAGGACGACGCGCTGAGCCCATGGAACAAGGTTGAACAGCGCTACAAGGACAAGCGTGGCCTGATCGATGGCCGTCGCCTTGGCTGCCAGGCCCTGATCGAAGGCGACGTGGTGATTGACGTTCCCCCCGAAAGCCAGGTCCACCGGCAGGTGGTCCGCAAACGGGCCGAGGCGCGCGACATCGTGATGAACCCGTCGACCCGCCTGTTCTACGTCGAGGTCGAAGAGCCCGACATGCACAAACCCTCGGGCGATCTGGAGCGGCTGGCCGAGGCCCTGCGGGTCCAGTGGGAGATCGAGAACGTCCAGTGCGATCTGCAAATCCTGCAAACCATGCAGCCCGTCCTGCGCAAGGGCGCCTGGAAGGTCACCGTCGCGGTGCATCTGGGCGACAGCAATACGCCGCCGCGCATCATGCATATCTGGCCTGGCCTCTACGAAGGCTCGCTTTATGGGCTGGCGGTTGACCTTGGCTCCACCACCATCGCGGCCCATCTGTGCGATCTGAAAACCGGCGAGGTCGTCGCCTCCTCCGGCATCATGAACCCGCAGATCCGCTTTGGTGAGGATCTGATGAGCCGGGTCAGCTATGCAATGATGAACAAGGGCGGCGATCAGGAGATGACCCGCGCGGTCCGCGAAGGAATGGCGCAGCTGTTCACCCAGATTTCGGCAGAGGCCGGGATTGATCAGACGCTGATCGTCGATGCGGTCTTTGTCTGCAACCCGGTGATGCACCACCTGTTCCTTGGCATTGATCCCTTCGAACTGGGTCAAGCGCCCTTTGCCCTGGCGACCTCGAACGCCTTGTCCCTGCGGGCCAGCGAGCTGGATCTCAACATCCACCCCGCAGCGCGTGTCTACCTGTTGCCCTGCATCGCCGGCCACGTGGGCGCCGATGCTGCCGCTGTGGCCCTGTCCGAAGCACCGGATAAATCCAAGGATCTGGTGCTGGTGGTCGATGTGGGCACCAATGCGGAGATCCTGCTGGGGAACACGGAAAAGGTCCTCGCCTGCTCGTCCCCCACAGGTCCAGCCTTCGAGGGCGCGCAGATCTCCAGCGGTCAGCGCGCCGCCCCCGGCGCCATCGAGCGTGTCGAGATCAATCCCGAAACCAAGGAACCCCGGTTCCGCGTCATAGGATCGGAACTCTGGTCGGATGAGGAAGGATTTGCCGAGGCGATTGCCACCACCGGCATTACCGGCATCTGCGGCTCAGGCATTATCGAAGCGATTGCCGAAATGCGCCTTGCCGGTGTTCTCGATGCTTCGGGCCTCATCGGTTCGGCAGAACAGACCGGATCCAGCCGCTGTATTCAGGACGGGCGCACCAACGCCTATGTCCTCTGGGATGGATCTGCCGATGGCGGTCCGACGATTACTGTCACCAACCCTGACATCCGGGCGATCCAGATGGCCAAGGCGGCGCTCTACTCTGGCGCGCGGTTGCTGATGGACAAATTCGGCGTCGACACCGTGGACCGCGTGGTGCTGGCCGGCGCCTTTGGCGCCCATATCTCGGCCAAACACGCGATGGTTCTGGGCATGATCCCTGATTGCCCGCTGGAAAAGGTCACCAGCGCCGGCAACGCCGCAGGCACCGGTGCGCGCATTGCGCTTCTGAACACCGAGGCCCGCCGCGAAATCGAAGAAACCGTGCGCCAGATCGAAAAGGTGGAAACCGCAGTCGAGCCCCGGTTTCAGGAACATTTCGTCAATGCCTCGGCCATCCCGAACTCGGTCGAGCCCTTTCCGATCCTGGAAACGGTGGTCACCCTGCCAGAGGTCAACTTCAACACCGGCGGCGGCGATGGCGCGGCAGACGGCGGGCGCAGACGCAGGCGTCGGCGCGGCTAATCCGCTCACCCAAGACTGTGTCCACTGGGGCTTGACGCTATACGTCCCGGTATTGGTCACCGGGACGTTTTTTTCATGTCCCGCCCCTTTGCCCCAAGATTGCTGGCCAAAGCCCACGTGAGGATCGGATTGAATCACATCACGTAGCCAGGTTGCGGCCGTCCCAAACACGCGATCGCTTTGACTGCCGTCCATCACGTACCCTACAGCCGACACCACTGGACCCAACCAGACCTCAGTCGAGTGAAGCGAGACAGGCCAGAAGTTCGGCCCTGCGAAACGGCTTGGTCAGGAATCCATTCATGCCGACCTCGAAACAGGCCCTTGTGTCGCTTTTCTGGGCATTCGCCGTCAGCGCAACGATCCGGCATTCGGCGCGGCCGGTTTCGGTCTCGTGCTGCCTGATCCTGCGCGCCGCCTCCAGCCCGCCCATGACCGGCATGGAAAGATCCATGAGGATCAGGTCGTAATCCGCGCCCAGATAGTTTTCGACGGCGGCAGCACCGTTTTCCGCAAGACGGACCTGCGCCCCCAGTTTCTGGAGCATCTTGTCCACGACCATCTGGTTGGTCTTGTTGTCCTCGGCTACAAGGATTTTCATCCCATGCAGCCGGTCCGATGCGATACCCGTGTCGGTCCCAACATCCCGTTCCAGACCACCGTTGATCTGATTGGGGACTGCCTTCCCCGCAGTCTCTGCCCCCCGCGGATCAGCAGCATCTGGCGCAAGGTTCAACCAAAGAGAGAAACGCGCGCCCTGTCCTGGCGCCGAGTCGACGGTGATGTCGCCCCCCATCCGTTCGATCAGCGCCCGCGAGATTGCAAGGCCCAGCCCCGTGCCCTCTGCCTGCGCCTGCGGCGAGCTGGCGGCTTGCTCGTAGGCCGAAAAGATCGAACGCAGCTTACTTTCCTCGATCCCGCAGCCGGTATCCGAAACCACGAATTGCAATGGCCCCCTTGCGGAGGCCGGATCATAGGAAACCGCCAGCGAGACATAGCCTTCGTCAGTAAATTTGATCGCGTTTCCGATCACGTTCAAAAGGATCTGACGGATCTTGCTGGCATCCCCCACGAAAACGGATGGCACGGCATCAGGGTAATCCAAGCGAAACTCAAGCCCCTTGAACGAGGTCTTGGCCGAGAAAAGCGTAACGATTTCATCAACAAGATCGCGCAATGAAAAGGGCTCATAGTGCAGTGAAATCTTGTCCGCGATGATCTGCGAGAAATCCAGAACTTCGTTGACGATCTTCAGCAATGAATTGGTAGAACTCAGTATCGTATTGGCAAGCAGGGACTGCTCTTCGTCCAGACTGGTGTCTTGCAGCAACTCGCAGATGCCAAGGATGCCATTCATCGGCGTCCGGATCTCATGGCTCATCTCAGCCAAGAACCGTTCCTTGGCCTGGCTGGCTGCCTCCGCCTCCTGCTTTGCGATCTTGGCCAGTTCCAAAGCCGCGTCGCGTTCACGTTCCGACGTGACATCTGCTGACGAGCCGACAAGGTGCGTCAGCTTGCCTGTCTCGTCGAAGACCGGGCTCATAGTCGTGCGGATGTATCGTTCCTTGTGGACCGCAGGGAGATTGATCTCATAGGTTACCTCTTCGGCGGCGCGCGCCACTTCGATATGCTTGGCAAGAGCCCGCTCGCCGGTGGAACCGCCAAATACTTCCATCGCAGTCTTGCCAAACCAACCCTCTGCCGGAAGTTTCGAAATAGCCCGGGCGCGCGAATTCATCGCGGCATATCGGGGGATCCCATCGTCGCCGACCTCCAAAACGATCACCGCCATGCCAATCGCATCCAGCATGGAATAGAAATCGGTCACCTGAAGTCGTTTCACCCGTTGCTTCCCTTGCAGCTCGGACACGTCACCCAAATGACCATGGGCAACCATTCCTCTGTTGTAATCTGTAAATGGATCACCGCTAACGAAGTCTGAAGATAACCTTTTGCCAAAGGTTTGTGCGCAATCCGACCGCACCCGCAACGTTTGGCTCAGGAAGCACACGCACGGGACACGGTCGCCCCTGCTCCGTTTGTCAAAATACGGTGCCCCCAGACCGCACACAAGAAAAGGCCGGGACAAATCCCGGCCTCCCCTCACGATATTGTTATCAGGTTCAGGCGCGGCGGCGACGGCCACCGGTGCGGCCACCGCGGCCACGGCCTTCTTCGCCAGCCTTTGCCGGTGCCTTGTTGGCGGCAATCCAGGCACCGCCGTGCGGATCATTGTTGGTCAAGAGGTTGGCAGCGCGGATCGCTTCCATCTCCTTGCCCGCGCGCGGCTTGGTCGAGCCGAGACCGAACAAGGTGACGAAGGTCTCATCGTCCATGCCTTCGGGCAGGATGATACCAGCGGCGGTTACCTGTTCCTTCTTCTCGGCAATCGCCTTTTGCGTCACCGGCAGCGCCACCGGGTTCATGATCGCAGAGGTCATGCCCGCGCCCATTGCCATCGGCAGGAAGGCGTTGTTGATGCCGTGACGGTTCGGCAGACCAAAGGAGATGTTCGACGCACCGCAGGTGGTGTTCACACCCAGCTCTTCGCGTAGGCGACGCACGAGGGTAAAGACCTGATGACCAGCGGTCGCCATGGCCCCGATCGGCATTACCAGCGGGTCGACCACGATGTCATGCGCGGGGATACCGAAATCGGCAGCGCGTTCGACGATCTTCTTGGCCACGGCGAAACGCACGTCGGGATCTTCCGAGATCCCGGTGTCGTCGTTCGAGATCGCAACCACCGGCACGTTGTATTTCTTGACCAGCGGCAGAACCAGCTCCAGGCGCTCTTCCTCACCGGTGACCGAGTTCAGCAGCGGGCGACCCTGCGCGGCGGCCAGACCGGCCTCAAGCGCCTCGGGGACCGAGCTGTCGATGCACAGCGGCACATCGACCAGACCCTGCACCAGCTCAATGATCTTGGTCATCAGCGGCGGCTCTGTCTCGTTCGGGTTGGGGTTGGAATTATAAACAACGCCCGCGTTGATATCGAGGATATTGGCCCCGGCTGCCACCTGTGCCAGTGCGTCTTTCTCAACGGTGGAGAAATCGCCCGCTTCCAGCTCTGCTGCCAGTTTTTTACGGCCTGTCGGGTTGATCCGTTCGCCGATCACGCAGAACGGCTCATCAAAGCCCAGGACAGCGGTTTTTGTTTTTGATTCTACGACAGTACGGGTCATGTCTTATCCTTGGGAGTTGACCGGCTGCGCCGAGGCGCCGCCGTTGTTGATGGCCCAGGTGGCGTTGGTCTTGATGCCGCCCAGCGGGAAGAAGTGTACGTTGGTAATGTTGAAGTCCGGGTTCGCGGCCTTGTGGGCTGCAAGCTCGGCAACGACATCGGTCGGCTCATAGGGCAGCAGCAGCTTGGATACGTCCATTGCGCGTTTCTGCAGCACCTTCAGCGACGGGCCCACACCGCAGGCGATGGCGAATTTGATCAGCGTCTGCAGCTTGGCCGGACCGGCGATACCGATGTGGATCGGCAGGTCGACACCGGCCTCTTTCAGACCGTCAGCCCATTCGATGATCGGCTTTGCCTCAAAGGCGAACTGGGTGGCCAGCGCCATCTTGGCATCGGTGCGCTCCGAGAATTTCTGTTTCCACAGAACCGCTTCCATCACATTCTTCGAGGAACCGTCCGGATCGATGTCCTTGTTGCCTTCGGGGTGGCCCGCGACGTGCAGGTTGGAGAAACCCGCCTTGTCGAACAGTCCGGTTTCCAGGAGCTGCATCGAGCTGTCGAAGGCACCGTGCGGCTGCGCCACACCACCGGCCAGAAGCAGCGCCTGTTTGACGTCGGCCTCGCCCTGATAGCGTGCGATCCAGTCCGCCAGGGTCGCCTCGTCCTTGATGATCCGCGCCGGGAAGTGCGGCATGACGGGAAAGCCCTCGGCATTCAGACGCTTGGCGGTCTCGACCATGTCTTCGATGGGCGTGCCCTCGATATGGGCGATATAGACGCGGGTGCCTGCGGGCAGCAGGTCGCGGAAATCCTCGACCTTGGTAGCGGTGCGCGGCATCACCTCGATCGAATATCCGTCAAGGAAGGCTTCGACCTGCGGGTTGACGGGCTGCGGGCTGGTGGCCTCGCGTTTCTTGAAGTTCAACAAAGCCATCACGGCCTCCCATAGTGGTGTCAGGCTCACGCCCATCCGTCATTCGCGATCAGGGCTTTCAGACGCTCCTGATCGAACTCTCCTTCCAGACGCACCGCTTCGGCTTCGGCGATCTCTGCCGGATCGCCCTCCGCCGCAAAGGGAGCCGCCTTGCGCCATTCCGCAAGATAGGCGTCCGCATCCTTTGCGTTCACCTTCATCGCTGCGCGGTCAATGGCCTGCTCGAACCGTTCCTCGAGCTGGCGTTTGGCGCCGCGGCGGCCCTTGCCCACGATGACCTGAGCCGGGATATCGCGCCAGTATACGATGGTGACGTCAGGCATGTCGGGTCCTTTGCTTTGCGTCTGTTCTGCTGCGTTTCTAGAATGCGATCCTGAAACGCGGGTGCCGGTTTTCGACAACACTTGGGGTTTGAGCGACCTTTTGCTCTGGCTCTGAATACATTCTCCGGGCCCGCATGGCCACAGAGGGGCATCCTCATAATTCTCATCAAGCTTATGAGGTTGTCGCCAAGACCCTGCACAAGCCCCTGGCAACACAGGCTGAACGCCGAAACAAGGGCCGGAGCAGCGCCGTTAACCGACACAAGGAAAGCGTCGATCCGGGTGCCGCTGCCCTTGCACATACGTCTTTGTGAACATATCCTAAAACCAACACGATAATCGGAGGGCGTGAATCATGGCGCCCAGGCGTTCCAAAGGTGCGGGCGCGTTTCCCAAGGCGGTTGAAACCCCTGTACCAGCCCGTCCGGATCCGGATGCGCTTTATGCGGCATTGGATCTTGGCACAAACAGTTGTCGCATGCTGATCGCCCAGCCCAATGGCAGTGGCTTTCACGTGGTGGACAGCTTTTCCAAGTCGGTCCAGCTTGGGACCGGCCTTGAACGAACCGGGCGCCTGTCCCGTTCGTCGATGTCGCGCACCATTCAGGCGCTGCGCATCTGTCAGCAAAAGCTCAAACGGAACAAAGTGCGCCGGATGCGGCTCGTCACCACCGAGGCCTGCCGCCGCGCCAAGAACGCGCGCGATTTCATCCGACAGGTTAAACGGGAAACCGGTCTGACGCTTGAAATCATCCAGCCCGAGGAAGAAGCGCGTCTGGCGGTCATCTCCTGTGCGCCGCTGGTTTCGACCAAGACCGAACAGCTCTTGGTGGTGGATATTGGCGGCGGCTCGACCGAATTGGTCTGGATCGACATTTCCTCGGTCCCGCGCCGCGACCGGCCTTCGGCCATCATGCGCCTGCATGCCGGGTTTCATCCGCCAGAAAGCCCCTTCCCCGCCGCCAAGGTGGTGGATTGGATTTCCGTCCCCCTTGGGGTGGCGACACTGCGCGATCAGTTCAACGACGTCGACGACGATGCCGCCCGTTTTGCCTTGATGAGCTGGTTCTTCGAAGAACACCTCGCCGATTTTGCCCCCTATAAGGATGAGCAGGCCCGCGAAGGTTTCCAGATCGTCGGCACCTCGGGCACGGTCACCACCGTCGCCGCTTCGCATCTGGGGTTGAAACGCTATGACCGCACCAAGGTCGATGGGCTGCGCATGACCAGTGATCAGATCGACAAGGTGATCCGCGGTTATCTGGATCTCGGCCCGCAGGGACGCCGCAGTGACCCACGTATCGGCGAGGACCGTCAGGCGCTGATCATGTCTGGCGCCGCGATCCTGCAGGCTCTGCTGCGCTGCTGGCCCACCGACCGGTTGTCGGTCGCGGACCGGGGCCTGCGCGAAGGGTTGCTATATGCACAGATGAGCGCGGACGGTGTTCTGGAAGACGGACCCTTTTAATAACGCAGACCGAACCCTCGGCATTTGAGTTTTCGTGTCCGATCTGTCATGGACCGCGGAAAGTGAGCCTTTACTGGCAAAGTCCGACATCGGCAATGATGGTACAAAGAGATGGCAAAGACCCCTTCCGGCAAGAGCCCGACCGGCAAGAACACTTCGGGCCGCGGCCAGCGTGACCTCAAGGTCAAGGTAAAGACCGCTCGCGGGCGCAAGCTGTCTTCGACCCGCTGGCTGCAGCGTCAGCTGAACGATCCCTACGTGCGCCGCGCCCAGGCCGAAGGCTATCGCGGCCGGGCCGCCTACAAGATCATGGAGCTGGACGAAAAGTTCCGCTTCCTGGTGCCGGGGGCCCGGGTCGTTGATCTTGGCTGCGCGCCAGGAGGCTGGGCGCAGGTCGCGGTCAAACGCATCAATGCGCTGGGCGAAAAGCAGGGCAAATCCATCGGCCGCATCATCGGCGTCGACCTGCAGGAGGTCGAGCCGCTGGCAGGGGCCGAGTTCCACCAACTGGATTTCATGGATGAGGGCGCCGACGATCAGGTCAAGGAATGGCTGGGTGGCATGGCCGATGTGGTGATGTCGGATATGGCCGCCGCCAGTTCCGGCCACAAGCAGACCGACCACCTGAAGATCATGGCCCTTTGCGAGGCAGCTGCCTATTTCTCATTTGATGTGCTGGAACAGGGCGGCACCTTCGTGGCCAAGGTTCTGGCCGGCGGTGCCGAGGGCGACCTGCAGAAACTTTTGAAACAGAAGTTCACCAAGGTTGCCAACGTGAAACCGCCCGCATCGCGGTCGGACAGTTCCGAAAAGTTTGTGATTGCCACGGGCTTCCGGGGTTAAGCGCCTCGGCGGGCAGATCAGGCCGCTTTTTAATGCAAAGGCTGCTGCGTTGTCTGCAGGGACAGGGTGGCCAGTTCACGCAGCAAACGCGCATCTGGGCCTTCGTCTTCGCACTGGCGGAAAATCATCTGGGCACGCGGCGTCGGTGCCATGTCGGGCATCGGGCTCTTGAACAGATCTTGAAGGCGTTTCAGCATCGCGGCGGTCCTTATTCTTGCGTCGGCTGAATCTTGCCTACCCGCGTATTTCGCCCAGCCGATGGCCGAATTGTGGCAAACCTGCCTTTTTGTTGCAAAACCGGAAACAATAAGGCTTCCACCTCCGAATTTTCCAAGAACCGCTGGTGCGGACTATTCGACGTAGCTGTCCCCAGACGCCTCTGCGGCCTCGGCGCCGGGCTGGTCCAGCCGCATCAACGCACCGTTGAACTCGGCGCCAAAAATCAGGATCGCGGCATTCACATAAAGAAAGATCATCGCCGCCATGGCTCCCGCTAGCCCCGCATAGGTGGCCGAATACTGCGCGAAAGATCCGACATAGATCGCAAAACCAATCCCCGCGGCCCACCACAGCACCACCGTCAACACCGCCCCCGGCAGAATCTGCGATACCCGGTGCCGCTGCCCGGGCAGCAGTATATGGCACAGCAGCACCGCGACCAGTGGCAACAGAAACAACAATACGCCACTGAACCCCCGCTCCCATCCCGGCCCGACCAGCTGATAGGGCAGCAGATCGGCGATATAGCGGACATAAAGCGGCAAAACGACCTCGAAGAGAGCCGCCACAAGGATGCCCGCGCCGCCCAGCACCACCAACCCGGCGCAGATCAGACGCGCCTTCCAGAAAGGCCGGGGATCGTTGTCGCCATAGGCATTGACCATGGCCACCCGCACCGCGTTGACACCGTTGGACGCGAAATAAAGCGCCAGAACCCCGCCCAGCGTCGCCAGTTGCGTGCTGGAGGTCTCCAAAACCGCGAAGAGTTCGTTCAGGATCGGCTTTGAAACCTCCTCGGGCCAGCCGCCAAAGACGAGGTCCACCAGATCCTCTATCGCGACATCCTGTGACAAAAGGCTCGCGGCGGCCCCCGAAAGGGCGACGGTGAACAGGACAAAGGGGAACAGCGCCAGCATCATCGACATGGCGATATGACTGCTCATCACCCATCCGTTCTTGCGGTTGAATGCGGCGGCAGCGCGGGCCAATGCGCGCAGCCAAGGGGAAAGGACAGTAAACAGGTTCATGCTGCAAACCGTTCCACAGCCTCGGCAGAATCGCCAGCCTGACAGGGTTGGTTTTCACCTCTGGTGTGACCTGTGGCCTCCCGGTCACCCAAGAGCCTGCGGTCCTCGCCTCGCGACTGCCCACTGGCAATCAGCGCAGGCCCTGGCCATACTACATTGGAAAGGAACCGAATAATGGGACAGGCCAGGTGACGTTCTGGGTCGCGATCAGCACGGGTGGCGTCCTCCTCATGTGGGGGCTTGCGGTTCTGGGCGCGCTGAACGCTGCCCGCACCGCCCGCACGCCGCAGGGCGCCATCGGCTGGGTCGTGTTCCTGCTGGCCTCGCCCCTGATCGCCCTGCCCGCCTATATGATCTTTGGCCATCACCGGTTCGAACGCTATCGCGCCGCCCGCCAGGACGCCCATCGCGCCGTGCGGGAGATGCAGCCAATGGCCGAGTTGCGTGGCGCACATAGCCCTGCGAAGATTTCCGTGGACCCTGCACCGTTCGAAGCGGTCTCTGGCCTGCAGGTCTGTACCGGCAACGGCTTCCGCCTGCTGATTGACGGAAAAGCCGGGTTTGCCAGTATGTTTCGCGCCATAGATGAGGCGCGCGACTACCTCTTGATCCAGTTCTACATCGTGCGCGACGATGATTTGGGACGCCACCTAAAGAGGCACATCATTGCCGCCAGACAACGCGGCGTTGCTGTCTGGTTCATGGCCGACCGGATCGGTAGCCACGGCCTGCCCACCTCCTATCTTGCCGAGCTGCAACAGGCTGGCGTTAATCTGGTGGATCGCGGCACCCAAAGGGGCCCCAAGCACCGCTTCATGCTGAACTTTCGCAACCACCGCAAAACCGTGGTGGCCGATGGCCGTGTCGGCTTTACCGGTGGGCTGAACGTCGGCGATGAATATATCAGCCACACCAAGGCGTTTGGCGACTGGCGCGACACCCATGTGGAGCTGACCGGCCCGGTGGTGCAACAGCTGCAGCTGACCTATGCGCAGGACTGGCATTGGCTGACGGATGAGCCGATCCTGGACCTGCTCACATGGGAGCCGGAGCCGTCGCCGGAAAACCGATCCGCCCTGATCGTCCCGACAGGGCCCGGGGATACCACCGAAAACGGATCAATGATGTTCTTTTCGGCCATCTCTGCCGCCCGCAGCCGGGTCTGGATCGCTTCGCCCTATTTCGTGCCCGACCTTGATGTGGTGGCCGCCCTCAAACACGCAGCGCTGCGCGGCGTGGATGTGCGCATACTGTTGCCAGGCATTGTCGACCACTACCTGCCATGGTTGGCCTCGTTCGCCTATTTCGATGACCTGCAAAAGGTCGGTGTTCAGGTGCTGCAGTATTCCGGCGGCTTCATGCATCAAAAAACCTTTGTCGTCGATGATACCGTCGCCGCCGTCGGCACCACCAATATGGACAACCGCTCTTTCCGGCTGAATTTCGAAACCATGGCGCTGTTCTTTGATACCGGCGCGGCGGAATCTGTCGCCGCGATGCTGGAGGATGATTTCACCCGCGCGCGCAGTTTGGATCGGCCACTCGCGGCGCAGCACTGGTCCGTCCGCCTTTTCGCCCCCGTGGCCCGGTTGCTGGCGCCGGTGCTGTGAGAGTCCGACCCCGTTTCCAAAGTCACGAACTGACGCCGCAATCCCGGCAGGCCGCCCTGTTCCGCGCGCAAAACGCCCCTAAATGTTTCCCAGTCTCAACCAACGCCCCAGCGCCGACAGGATGACAAACCACTATGGTTCTCAAGATTACCGACGTGAGCAAGAGTTATACCTCAGGCCAAGCTGTGACGCCCGTATTGCAGGGGGTCTCGCTGACGCTTGAGGCCGGATC
Organism: Pseudophaeobacter sp. C1-32P7; assembly: GCF_041008775.1. Classification (NCBI taxonomy): domain Bacteria; kingdom Pseudomonadati; phylum Pseudomonadota; class Alphaproteobacteria; order Rhodobacterales; family Roseobacteraceae; genus Pseudophaeobacter; species Pseudophaeobacter sp. C1-32P7. The sequence goes on from NZ_JAXGFR010000012.1 coordinate 51,142, forward strand.
CAGCCTGGCCCTGACCGGGGACAGCGGATCAGGGAAAAGCACTCTGCTCCATCTGGCTGCGGCTCTGGACAGTTTTGACAGCGGAGAGATCACAATCGAGGGCACCCACCTGTCCGGGTTGAACGAGGCCGGGCGCGCCGCCCTACGCCAGCGGCAGGTCTCTATCGTGTTCCAGCAATTCAACCTGATCCCATCCCTCAGCGTTGGTAGCAACCTCAGCCTGCACGCACGGCTGGGCCGTCGCCGGGACCGCGCTTGGGAAGATCGCTTGATCGACCGGCTAGGCCTATCGAACTTACTGGACCGCTATCCTGACCAGCTATCCGGCGGACAACAGCAACGGGTCGCCATCGGCCGCACCATGGCCTTGCGCCCGGCGCTTCTGCTGGCCGATGAGCCGACCGGAAACCTTGATGAAACCGCCAGCGAGGCGGTGATGGGCCTGATGCTAGAGCTGCTGCGCGACAGCGGCGCGGCGCTGTTTCTCGTGACCCATTCGGACAGTATCGCCAACCAGCTGGACCGCCGACTGCACCTGAAACAGGGCCAGATCGCATGATCACTGCCGCCTTTCTGACGTTGCTGTCCCATTGGCGACGCCATCCCTTCCAATTGCTCGCCATCGTCGCCGGGCTGGCGCTCTCCACGGGGCTCTGGTCAGCGGTGCAAGCCATCAACGCCGAGGCCCGCGCCAGCTATGCCCGCGCCGCGAGCCAACTGGGACAAGCGCAGGCCGATCAGCTGGTGGCCGGTGATGGCGTAATCCCGCTTGATACCTATGTGGCCCTGCGCCGCGCCGGTTGGCGGCTGGCTCCGGTTCTGGAGGGGCGCATCAAGCTGGGCACGCAATCCATTGATCTTATGGGGATTGATCTACTGAACCCGCCGCCGGTCGCACTGTTGTCCGAAGAAACAGGCGAAGAGGATGAGGCATCCGATATCTCACTGTCGCTGCTGCCCCCCGGCCAGTTGTTCCTGCACCCGGATACCGCCGCGTCTTTTCCACCGGTCGAGCGTACGCCGCGCATTGTGGTTTCACCGAATGTTCCCCGCGGCACTGCCATTGCCGATATCAGCTTGGCGAGCCGACTTCTCCAGCGCCCGGATACCCTAGATCGGCTGGTGATCCTTCCAGAACAATCCAGTGACCTGCCGCCGCTAGAACAGCTAGCGTCGGCGCTCACCCGGATCAGCGCACAGACGGCAGGTTCAGCTACGGCCCGGCTCACAGACAGTTTTCACCTCAACCTCACTGCCTTTGGCCTGTTGTCCTTCGCCGTCGGGCTGTTCATCGTGCAGGGCAGCATTGGGCTGGGGCTGAAGCATCGCCGCGGCCTGTTCCGCACCCTGCGCAGCCTCGGGGTGCCGCTGCGCACCCTTGCTGGTCTACTGGTGGCAGAGCTGGCGCTCATTGCACTGGGCGCTGGTGGCCTTGGCCTACTCATTGGTTATGGGGTTGCGGCAGCGCTGCTGCCAGATGTCAGCGCGACGCTGTCCGGACTATACGGTGCCTCGGTCGAAGGCAGCCTGACCCTGCGCCCGGTATGGGTTCTGTCCGGCCTTGGCATGGCCCTCGCGGGGACCGCACTGGCAGGCGCGCGGGCGCTGTTCAGCCTCTGGACCATGCCGGTTCTGGCGGCCCCGGCGACCTCCGCCCGGGGACAGCAGACCGCCCGGTCCTTCCGGCTGACCGCTCTTGCTGGCTTCCTAATGATGTCCGCTGGCTGCGCGACGCTGTGGATGTTTGACGGGCTGGTGGCGGGCTTTGCCTTTCTGGGCGGGCTGATGCTGGGCGCGGCGCTGCTGCTGCCACAAGCGCTGTCGATGCTGCTGCGCCTTGGTGCCCGCAGCGCACGGGGTCCGCTCGCCGAATGGGTCTGGGCCGACAGCCGCGCGCAATTGCCCGGCCTGTCGCTGGCGCTCATGGCCCTGCTGCTGGCGCTAGCAACGAATATTGGCGTTGGAACAATGACTTCCAGCTTTCGGCTCACCTTTACAGGCTGGCTGGATCAGCGGCTTGCGGCAGAGTTCTACATCACGCTGAACAGCGACCAGCAGGGCACTGATTTTGCGGCATGGGCTGAAACACAGCCCGATGTCCGCCCGCTGCCGATCCGCTGGCACGAGATCCGGCACCGAGAGGCACCGCTGCGGATCTATGGCGTTGTCGACGATCCGACTTACCGGGACAACTGGCCGATCCTGCGGGCGCTGCCCGGCGTCTGGGATCAGGTGGCCGCGGGTCAGGGCATTCTGATCAACGAACAGCTGGCCCGGCGCCACGAGTATGCGCCCGGCGACACGCTTACCCTTGCGCCGGACTGGAGCGCGCCAATCGCCGGGATCTATTCCGATTACGGCAATCCAAACGGCCAGGCCATCGTCGCACTGCCTGATTTGCTGCACCGCGCGCCCGATATCCCGAACCGGCAATTTGGCGTCCGCATCCCCCCGGAACGCAGCGCGGATTTTATCAGCTCTGTCCGGCAGAGGTTTGATATCAAAACGGAAAGCATAAGAGACCAAGCCACGATCAAGGCGCGATCATTGGCGATCTTTGACCGGACTTTCGTCGTCACAGAGGCGCTCAACCTGCTGACGCTGGGGGTCGCCAGCTTTGCCATGCTGACCAGCCTTCTAACCCTCTGGGGGCAGCGGCTACCGCAACTGGCACCGGTCTGGGCCATGGGGGTGACGCGCGCACGGCTGGCCCGGATCGACATCCTGCGTAGCCTGCTGCTGGCGGGCCTCACTGCCTGTCTGGCGCTACCCCTGGGGCTGGCGCTGGCCTGGGCGCTGCTGGATGTGATCAATGTCGCGGCCTTTGGCTGGCAATTGCCGATGTATCTGTTCCCACTCGACTGGCTGCGCCTGTTCCTGCTGGCGTTGCTGGCCGCCGCCCTGGCTGCCCTGATCCCCGCCCGCAAGCTGAGCCGCCTGTCACCATCCCACCTGCTGAAGGTCTTTGCCAATGAACGATAAGCCGCTGCCGATCCTTGCTGCCGTTCTCCTGACGCTCGGCCTGACCCTTGCGCCCATGTTGCTGCGGGCGCAGGGTTTCGCGGGCCTGGGCACCAAGGCTGAAGGATTTGCCATCCCCGAACCGGGCACCGTGCTCAGCTTTCCGCGCGACCATGGCCCACACCCAGATTTTCGTATTGAATGGTGGTACTTGACCGCCAACCTTCAAGACGCGGACGGACAAGACTATGGTATTCAGTGGACCCTATTCCGCTCTGCGCTGGCCCCCGGAGAGCGATCGGGCTGGGACAGCCCGCAGATCTGGATGGGGCATGCTGGCCTCACCACCGAACGGCAGCATCACTTTGCCGAACGTCTGGCGCGCGGCGGTATCGGACAGGCCGGGATCACCGCAGATCCATTCAGCGCCTGGATCGACGATTGGCATATGCGGGGGACCGGCGTCGGCATCGACCAGTTGAGCCTCCGCGCCAGCGGAATGGAGTTTTCGTACAATCTGCAGCTCTCGGCAGACACGCCGCTGGTCCTGCATGGCGCGGATGGATATTCGGTCAAATCCGCCAGCGGACAGGCGAGCTATTACTACTCGCAGCCCGGCTACCGGATCGAGGGGCAGTTGATGCTGCCCTCGGGCCCTGTTGCCGTCACCGGCCACGGTTGGCTTGACCGGGAATGGTCCAGTCAGCCACTCGATGAGGATCAGACCGGCTGGGATTGGTTCTCCCTAACCTTTGACAGCGGTGAAAAACTGATGGGGTTCGTTCTGCGCGGCGCGGGCGGCGATTTCACATCCGGCACATGGATTACTGCCGATGGCAGCCCCCGCGCCCTGCCAGATGGCGCCTTCTCGGCGCAGCCGCTGGACTATAGCAGCGTCGCGGGCCGCTCGGTTCCTACACGCTGGCAGATCTCGCTGCCTGAACAGGAGCTGTCAGCAACCGTGGAGGCGCTGAACCCGCAAAGCTGGATGGGCACCGCCTTTCCCTATTGGGAGGGGCCTGTGCGGGTCAGCGGCAGCCACAACGGTCGCGGGTATCTGGAGATGACCGGTTATGAACCTGACGAGTAGCTGTCAGACATGAAAAGAGGCGCCACAAGTGGGCGCCTCTGATCTTTCGTACTCAGCTTTAAACCGCGGATCTACCGAACCACGTAGACCGAACAGTCGCTGTGCCGGATCACACGCGCGGCGTTGGGGCCAAGCAGGTAATCCTTGAGGTCGGGCTTATGCGCGCCGATCACGATCAGATCGGTTCCCGCCTTGGCCGCAACTTGCAGGATTTCCTGATAGGCGGTGCCGGTGGCCACCACATGGCGCACCTTGGCGTTCCGCTCCGCGCCCAGCACTTCCTCGCAAAGGTCCCGCAGATGCGCAGTAGTGTCCTTGACCGCCTTATCGTGGTGATGCTCTTCGAAAAAGCCGGAGACCCAGCTTTCGCCGAAATCCGGCAGGACATTCACCACATCCAGCTGGGCATCATCCAGCGCAGCGAGCCGCGCCGCCTGTTCCAGCACCTTGCGGTCCAGCGCCGCATCGCTCAGTTCAAGCGCACATAGAACGGATTTGCTCATCCCGGTACTCCTTCCTTGCTGGCGCGACCGCGCTGCATCATGGCCACCAAGGCCAGCAACAGCAATGCGGGGATAAAGATCAGCTCCTTGGGCAGTTGATCCTGCGGCGCCTTGATCTCAGTGACCTGAACCGGTTCGTCGCCATAGAAATCAAAGCTGCCAAGGACCTCTTCTGCCGGGGTGCCGAAACCAGGCGCGTCCAGTTTCATCAGCCCGTCTTCAGGCAGCAGCACCAGACCGATTGCCTCGGCCATGGCCAGACCATCGCCGGAACCATCCGAGGGGATGACCAGAGTCGTTGAGGCCGCGCCGCCAGTGTCAAAATCGGGACCTTCGATGCGCAGGCGCAACTCCTGCCCTGCTTCAGAAGCCGAGAGCACCTCAACCAGTTCGCTCGGGGCCGCCTTGGCAAAGGGCGGCATGATCCGGTTCATGAAGAAATCCGGACGGAACAGGGCAAAGGCCACAAGAACCAGAAGCACGCTTTCGTAGATGCGGCTGCGGGTCAGGAAATACCCCATCGTCCCGGCGGTAAAGACCAGGATCGCAATGGTCGCCGATATGGCCACCAATATGCCCTGAGCCCATGTCACATCGATCAACAGCAGATCGGTATTGAAGATGAACACAAAGGGCAGCGCCACGGTGCGCAGGGAGTAGAAGAAGGCAACGAAGCCAGTGCGGATCGCATCGCCGCCGGAAACAGCCGCCGCAGCAAAGCTTGCAAGCCCCACCGGTGGTGTCACATCGGCCATGATCCCAAAGTAGAAGACGAAGAGATGCACGGCGATCAGCGGCACGATCAGCCCAGATTGCGCACCGAGTTCGACCACGACCCCGGCCATCAGCGAGCTCACGACGATATAGTTCGCCGTGGTCGGCAGCCCCATGCCGAGGACCAACGACAGAAGGCCAACCATCACAAGCATCAGGATCAGGTTGCCGCCCGATAGGAACTCCACCAGTTCGGACATCACCTGCCCCACGCCCGTCAGCGTCACGGTGCCCACGATCACACCCGCCGTGGCGGTTGCCAGGGCGATGCCGATCATATTGCGGGCACCGTCGATCATGCCGTGCCACAGGTCGCTCACCCCATCCATGAAGTTGAAGGCAAGGTTGGACTGTCCCCGGAACAGGGCCTTGAGCGGTTTCTGCGTCAGCAGGATCACAAACAGCAGTGCCGTCGCCCAGAAGGCCGACAGGCCGGGCGATTTCTGTTCGATCATCAGGAAATAGACCAGCACGATGATCGGCAGCAGATAATGCAGCCCCGCCTTATAGATCTTGCCCACATCCGGCAGCTCCACATCCTCGGCATTGGGACCGTCCGGCACCAGATCCTCGACCCCGGCCGCGAGCTTCAGCAACGCCACATAGGCCGCAACCACCAGCAGCGACAAGACTGTGCCAGAGGCTTCGGGCATCAGCGAAATCACCCAACCGACGGGATATTGCACGCCGTAACACAGCGCCGCGAAGCCCGCGAAAAACGCCGCCATACCTCCGATTGTGCGGCCCATGGAGACCACCCGGTTGCCCAGCGTCGGCATGTTCCGCTTCACCGCCTCCAGATGCACGATATAGACCAGCGCGACATAGGAAATTGCAGCCGGCAGGAAGGCATGGGTGATGACCTCGACGTAGGAAATCCCCACGTATTCAACCATCAGGAAGGCCGCAGCCCCCATCACCGGCGGCATGATCTGACCGTTGACCGAAGAGGCGACCTCGACCGAGCCGGCCTGTTCATTGGTAAAGCCCACCCTTTTCATCAAGGGGATGGTGAAGGTGCCCGTGGTCACAACGTTGGCGATGGAAGAGCCTGAGATCAGGCCTGTCGCTGCCGAGCCGACAACAGCCGCCTTAGCCGGGCCACCGCGCAGGTGGCCAAGGGCGCCAAAGGCCATTTTGATAAAGTAATTCCCGGCGCCCGCCTTATCCAGCAGCGCCCCGAACAGTACGAAGAGAAAGACGAATTTGGTGGAAACGCCAAGTGCGATGCCAAAGACACCTTCGGAGGTGATCCACATATGGCTCATCGCCTTTTTCAGGCTGGCGCCTTTCCAGCGGATCACTTCGGGCACCACGTCAGAGGAGCCAAAGAACACATAGGCGAGGAAGATCGTGGCGATGATCGCCATCGCGGGCCCCAGGGCGCGACGCGCGGCTTCGAACAGGATGATCAACCCAGCCAGCGCAAAGAATTTGTCGACATCATCGGCCAGACCGCCGCTGTCGACGATCTTCTGGTAGTTGAGGAAGCCATAGACCGCCACATAAACGCCCGCAGCGGCAAGAACCCAGTCCTGCACCGGCACGAAACCTGGCTCGGGATTGGCCCATTCCCGCAGGTAGGCCAGAACCATCACGGCCGCTACAATCAGCGCGACCACGATGGAAAAGAGCGCCAGAGAACCGCTCCAACCGTCAACAAGATACTGCCCAAGGATCGCCACCGCGCAATAGGTCAGTAGTGCCACCGCCGCGAAAATGCCAAGCGCGCTGGCCATGCTCTCCAGCCGCGTCGCCATGCCCGATCCGTTCAGATAGGTCGGCAGCACCAGCACCAGCGCCACCAGCGCCGAAACGAGAACCGCCGCCGACACCGAAAGCCCCGGCGCGATGGCAAGCAGCACCGCCACGCCAAAGGCGCCGATACCCAATAGCGTTCCGATATGCCCCAGCCAGAAGCCGACCAAATTGCGGCTTTCCCGGCTCATGGCAGGATAAGCCATGAACCCCAGCATCAGGGCGAAGGCCAGGTGGATCAGCCGTGAATTGTTATTGACGGCGCCCGGAAGCAGATAGTTCGAAAGCGGTGAGGCCAGAATGACCTGAAACAGCGACCAGCTTACGGCGACAAGTGCAAGAGACAGGCCCACAGCCCCAATGGGGTTGCGCGCACCGGCGTCCGAGGACGCGACCAGTTCCTGCAGTTCTTCCTCGCTAAGCGGTCGATTTCCTTGAGCATCGGATGTCATGGATAATCTCCCCTGCGGACGCCCTGATATGGGATCCGGCTATTGTGATTGGCGCCATCACCGATGAGAGGCCCGGCAGGCGCAAAGCGGGGCGCCAATGCGCCCCGCCTGTTGGTTATTGGCCGATCTTACTCGATCCAGCCCATTTCCTTGTAGTATTTGGCAGCGCCATCATGCAGCGGCGCCGACAGGCCGTCCTTGATCATCTCTTCCGGCTTCAGGTTGGCAAAAGCAGGGTGCAGTTTCTTGAAGGCGTCGAAGTTTTCAAAGACCGATTTCACAACCGCATAGACCGCGTCTTCGGACACGTCGGTCGAGGTCACGAAGGTCGCGCCCACACCGAATGTCTTGGTGTCTTCGTCAGACCCACGGTACATGCCGCCCGGGATCGTCGCAGTACGATAGAAGGAGTTGTCGGCAACCAGTTTGTCGACGGCTTCACCGTCCACGGTGACCAGAACCGAGTCACAAGCGGTGGTGGCTTCCTGGATCGAGCCAGAGGGGTGACCCACGGTGTAAACCATCGCGTCGATCTGGTTGTCGCACAGGGCAGCGGATTGCTCGGCCGCCTTCAATTCGGTCGCCAGAGCAAAATCCTCCATGCCCCAACCCTTGGCTTCCATCAGAACTTCCATGGTGCCGCGCTGACCGGAACCCGGGTTGCCGATGTTGACCCGCTTGCCTTTCAGATCGTCAAAGTTGGTGATGCCTGCATCGGCACGCGCCACAACGGTAAAAGGCTCCGGGTGGACCGAGAATACCGCGCGCAGACCTTCAAAGGCGCCCTGCTCTTCGAATTTGGAGGTACCGTTATAGGCATGGTACTGCCAGTCGGACTGGGCAACGCCGAACTGAAGTTCACCTTCGCGGATGGTGTTGATGTTGTAGACCGAACCGCCGGTGGATTCGACGGCGCATTTGAAGCCGTGTTCCTTGCGGTTCTTGTTGACCAGACGGCAGATCGCGCCGCCCGTCGGGTAATAAACGCCGGTCACACCGCCGGTGCCGATGGTGATGAATTCCTGCGCCTGAGCAGCCGGAGCCATGAAGGCCGCGGTCACAAGCGCACCGATGGACAGTTTTGCGTGTTTCATCGTTTCTATACTCCCTTTTTCATTCTTGGTGACACTCTGCACCTCTGTGCGACTGTCAGCTCTCAATCAAAATCCGGAGACTGAACAGTCTGGCTCAGCAGGCAGGAACGCCCAACTCTTTTGCTAAAGTCTGCATATGCAATAGATAAAGCTCAGCTTCCGGCGCGCATCGGCGCCTGTCAACTCTGCCGTTTGGCGAAAGGGTTGAAAAACCGATCTTCCAGCATATGTGACGCCCTGCGTTGGATTTTCCCCGCTCTCAGCCAGACCCACCCGGATTCGCATAACTGTGGCAGAATGCCGCACCGAAATGCAAGACCTCTTCCTGCGTCAGGTTTCCGCTTCCGGCACAGTTGAGCGGCTCCATAGGCGCGCTCTTGCACGGGTCAGAAATTTCCGCGAAAAAAGTTCCAACACACCAATTCAGCCGTCCTGGCAGAAAGAGGCTCTCGTGAAGGTCAACGGAACCCCGTACCGGTCCCTGTGGTGGGAAGAGAATGCGCAGGCTTTGCAGATCATCGACCAGCGCTGGCTGCCCTATGATTTCCGGATCGAGCAGCTTGAGACTCTGGCAGAGTACTGCGAGGCGATCACCGGCATGCATGTGCGTGGCGCGCCGCTGATCGGCGCCACCGCAGCCTACGGCATGGCGCTGGCTGCGCGTCTGGACCCTTCGGATGGCAATCTGGACGCCGCATGGGCGGCGCTGAACGCAACCCGCCCGACGGCGATCAACCTGCGCTGGGCGCTGGACCGCTGCCGCAAAGCCCTGCGTCCGCTGGCAGAGCCAGACCGCGCCACAGCAGCCCTGCAACTGGCCCATGACATTGCGGATGAGGATGTTGAGATCAACTGCAGGATCGGCCAGCACGGCCTTGAAATCATTAAAGAGATTGCCGCGAAGAAACCGGCGGGCGAGCCTGTCCGTCTGCTGACCCATTGCAATGCCGGGTGGATCGCAACCGTGGATTGGGGAACCGCCACCAGCCCGATGTATCAGGCCCATGATGCCGGTCTGGATATCCATGTCTGGGTCGATGAAACCCGGCCCCGAAATCAAGGTGCGCTCACAGCTTGGGAACTCGGCAGCCACGGTATCTCCCACAGCTATATCACCGACAATGCCGGCGGCCATCTGATGCAGCATGGGCAGGTCGACATGGTCATCACCGGCACTGACCGAACCACCCGCAACGGCGATGTCTGCAACAAGATCGGCACCTATCTGAAGGCGCTGGCGGCACGGGACAACAACGTGCCCTTTTACGTCGCGCTGCCCTCGCCGACCATCGACTGGACGGTTTCCGATGGCGTGCGCGAGATCCCGATCGAGGAACGCGCGGGCCGCGAAGTCAGCCATGTTCAGGGCGCCCTGCCGGATGGCATGATCGGTACGGTTGAGGTCACGCCGAAAGGCAGCGGCGTCGGCAACCCCGCCTTTGACGTGACCCCCAGCCGTCTGGTCACCGGGCTGATCACCGAACGCGGTGTCTGCGATGCCAGCGCCGAGGGGTTGGCCGGGCTATTCCCGGAGTTTGCAACCTCTGGCGATCCGGCATGAGCGCGGCACCCTACGCCGACACGCCCGAGCTGCGGCAGGCCATCATCGACGCCTGCCTGTCGATGGAGCGCCAGCAGATCAATCAGGGCACTTCGGGCAATATCTCGGTGCGGGTTGGGGACCAGATGCTGATCACCCCTTCGGGCGTGGATTACGCCCGAATGACGCCGGAGATGATCGTTGCCATGCCGCTGGACGACGGCGCCCCGGCGCCCGGCCAGATGAAGCCCTCTTCTGAATGGCGGTTCCACCGGGATATCCTGCGCGACAAGCCTGCCGTTCACGCGGTGGTCCACGCGCATCCCGTCAATTGCACCGCGCTGGCGATGAACCGGACCGAGATCCCAGCCTGCCATTACATGATCGGCGCCTTTGGTGGCGATACGGTTCCAGTGGCAGATTACGCCCTGTTCGGCACTGCAGACCTGTCAGACAATGTTCTGAAATCGCTAAAAAATCGGGCAGCCTGCCTAATGGCCAATCATGGTGCGGTTGTCATCGCGGACACGTTAAACCGGGCGCTGTGGCGCATGGTGGAGCTGGAAACACTGGCCAAAGGCTACGTCACCAGCCTGACCATCGGACAGCCCCATATTTTGAACGGCGATGAAATGGCCAAGGTCATGGAGGCCTTTGCTGATTATGGCCTCAAAGATATCTGAGAGTTGATTGCACAGTCGTCGCGGTCGGCTTTTCCTCTGGACATTTGCGACGTGTGACGGAAGGCTGCCGGTTATTGAATCCAATATTCACCGATATTCTCTGAGCCGAAGGACCCTTCATGACTGCCCCCCTCATCTTTGACGGCCACAACGATCTTCTGCTGCGCATTCATAGCGGCGCAGTCTCCGCCGGTCCCGATGGATTTCTGGGCAACGGCGGAAACCAGATTGATATGGAAAAGGCACGCGCGGGCGGGTTTGGCGGCGGTTTCTTTGCCATTTATGTTCCAAACGAGGACTCCGCGCTTGATGATACGGAGATGAACAAGCCCGCCTATGACCTGCCCCTCCCGGATATGGTCGATTGGCCCACGGCCAGCCGGGTTGCCTTGTCGCAAGCCTCAATCCTGATCAAGCTTGAACGTGCTGGCGCACTGGCCATCTGCCGCAGCACCGATGAGATCCGCGCTGCCATGGCAGAAGGCAAGCTGGCCGCCGTGATGCATATGGAAGGCGCCGAGGCGATTGATCCCGATTTCCACATGCTGGACGTTCTTTATGCCGCTGGTCTGCGCTCGCTTGGGCCGGTGTGGAGCCGGGAGACCATCTTTGGCCACGGCGTGCCGTTCCGATACCCGTCAACGGGTGAGACCGGGCCGGGGCTAACGGCGGATGGCATCCGTTTGGTCAAAAAGTGCAATGACTTGCGCGTTCTTATTGATCTTTCCCACCTGAACGAGGCTGGGTTCTGGGACGTCGCGAAACACAGCGACGCTCCGCTGGTCGCCACCCATTCCAATGCCCATGCCATCAGCCCGCACAGCCGCAACCTGACCGACCGGCAGCTGCACGCGATCCGCGACAGCGATGGTATCGTGGGGCTCAATTTCGCCGTCGCCTTCCTGCGTGAAGACGGGCGGATGGATGGAAACACACCTATTGACCAGATGGTCAAACAACTTGACTATCTGATGGAGCAGCTGGGCGAAGATCGGGTCGGACTTGGGTCTGATTTTGACGGCGCCACTGTTCCGGACAAGATCAGCACGATCGCCGGTCTGCCGCATCTGCGTAGCGCCATGCAGGCGCGGGGCTATGATGCGGAGCTGATAACGAAACTCTGTCACGGCAACTGGATGCGGGTCCTCGACAAGACCTGGGGCCACACCAGCGCCGCCTGACTGGGCCGCCGCAAGGCAAAACAAAAAACCTAATAAAAACAGGGAGTTTACAAATGACAATTATGACACGTCTGATGGGCACGGCCGCGCTTGGCCTGGCTTTGGGTCTGACCACCCTGCCCGCCATGGCAGCTACACCGGACAATATGCTGGTGATCGCCAACCGGATCGACGACATCACCACGCTGGATCCGGCGCAAAGCTTTGAATTCGCGGGCTCCGATGTGCTGCGCAATGTCTATGGCAAGCTGGTGAACTTCGACCCCGAAAACCTGGATGCAGGCTATCAGCCCGACCTGGCCGAAAGCTGGACCGTTTCCGAGGATGGTCGCACCATCACCTTCACCATGCGCGAAGGTGTGAAATTTCAGTCTGGCAACCCGGTCCGCGCCGAAGATGTTGCCTTTTCGCTGAAGCGCGTCGTCCTCTTGGACAAGACCCCGTCCTTCATCATTACCCAGTTCGGTTTTACCCCGGAGAATATCGACGAAACGATCAAGGTGGACGGCAACACCGTCTCCATCACCACTGACAAGCGCTACGCGACCTCCTTTGTGCTGAACTGTCTGACCGCAACCATCGGCGCCATCGTTGACGAGAAAACCGTCATGGCCAACGAGGTCGACGGCGATATGGGCAACACCTGGCTGGCGACCAACTCTGCCGGTTCCGGCCCCTACACCCTGACCAGCTGGAAACCGAAGGAAAGCGTCACCCTGACCGCGAACCCCGATTTTTACGGCGGCGAACCGGCCATGAAGCGGGTGATCGTCCGCCACGTGCAGGAAAGCGCCACCCAGCGCCTCATGCTGGAACGCGGTGACATCGACGTGGCCCGCAACCTGAACCCCTCGGATGTCGAAGGCGTACGCGCCGCGGATGGTGTTGAAATCCTCGAAGAGATGCGCGGTCGTCTGATGTATATCTCGATGAACCAGAAGCATCCGGAGCTGTCCAAACCCGAAGTCCGTCAGGCGCTGAAATACCTGATCGACTATAAAGGCATGGAAAGCAGCTTCCTGAAGGGCGCCTATGTGGTGCATCAGAACTTCCTACCGAAAACCTATCTTGGTTCGGTCAACGAAAACCCCTTCTCACTGGATCTCGACAAGGCCAAAGCCCTGCTGGCCGAGGCAGGCGTTGATGGCATGGAGCTGACCGTGGGCGTGCGCGAAGCGCAGGAACGTCTGGAAATCGGCCAATCGCTGCAGAACACCTTTGCTCAGGCCGGGATCACGCTGAACCTCGAAGTCGGCACCGGCAAGCAGGTGCTGGGCAAGTACCGTGCGCGCGAGCTGGACATCTACCTGGGCGCATGGGGCCCGGACTATCCCGACCCCCATACCAATGCAGGCACCTTTGCCTACAATCCGGACAATTCGGATGAGGCAAACGCCACCGGTCTTCTGGCCTGGCGTAACGCCTGGGATACCGCTGGTCTAACCGAGAAAACGGCTGCCGCCGTGGTCGAAGGCGATACCGAGAAACGCGCCGAGATGTATCACGAGATCCAGGCCGAGTTCCGCGACAAGTCGCCCTTTGCGGTGATGTTCCAGAAGGTGGAGCAAGCCGGTGTGGCCGAGAACGTCGAAGGTCTCAGCCTTGGCGGCGCCATCACCGCGGTGTCCTACTGGTCCGTGACCAAGTAAATGACCACGTCGAACACCTATGTGAAGAGGCAGCCTCGGCTGCCTCTTCCGGCATGGCTGCGGGGCGTGCTGGTCACCCTTCTGTCCATTTCCATCACCATGCTCGGGCTGTTGTTCGTGACCTTTGTTATTGGTCGCGTGATGCCCATCGATCCGGTTCTTGCGGTGGTCGGCGAACGCGCCACCGAGGCGCAATACGATGCCGTCTTTATTGAACTTGGGCTGGATAAGCCCCTGATCGTACAGTTTTTCTACTATGTCTCCGATGTACTGCGCGGCGATTTCGGTACCTCGCTGCTGACCGCACGGCCCGTTGCCGATGATATCGTCCGCGTCTTTCCGGCGACCTTTGAACTCGCCACCATCGGCATTCTCTTCGGCTGCCTTCTGGGCGTGCCGCTGGGCGTCGTAGCCGCGGTAAAACGCGGCAGCTGGATCGACCAGATCGCCCGCGTCGTGGCGCTGGTGGGCTATTCGATGCCGATCTTCTGGCTGGGCCTGATGGGCCTGTTGCTGTTCTACGGCATTCTGGGCTGGGTCGGCGGCCCCGGGCGTCAGGGCATCTTCTACGAGGACATGATCCCCGTCGTCACTGGCATGATCCTCTTGGATTCTGTTCTTGCCGGGGACTGGGGCGCCTTCTGGGATGCCTTTTCCCATATCGTGCTGCCTGGCTCGATCCTGGGTTACTACAGCCTTGCCTATATCAGCCGCATGACGCGCTCCTTCATGCTGGAGCAGCTATCGGCCGAATATGTCACCACCGCCCGCGTCAAAGGCATGAGCGAATGGGCCGTGGTCTGGCACCACGCCTTCCGCAACATCCGGGTGCAGTTGATCACGGTGATCGCGCTGAGCTATGCCAACCTTCTTGAAGGGTCGGTGCTGACCGAGATCATCTTCTCTTGGCCGGGCATTGGCAGCTATATCACCACCGCGCTGCTGTCTGCGGATATGAACGCCGTTCTGGGCGGAACCGTCGTGGTGGGCCTCGTGTTCATCTGCCTGAACGTGTTTTCCGACCTTCTCTACAAAGTCTTTGATCCGAGGTCCAAATGAGCAGTCAAACCGGAACGCTGCGCGACTGGCTTCTGTCAGATACGCCAACCTCGCGTCGGCAGGCCCGCTGGGCCGCCGTATACAAAGGCTGGCTGACGCTGAAATCCAACCATATGGCCATGGCGGGCCTTGCCATTATCGTAGCCCTGATCGCGCTGGCGATCTTTGCGCCGCTCATCGCCCCGCATGATCCTTTCGTTCAGGATCTTGGCAACCGCCTGCAACCGCTGGGCAGCGAGGGGCACCTTCTGGGGACGGATTCCCTTGGCCGCGATATCCTCAGCCGGTTGATCTGGGGCGCCCGGATCACCCTTTATATCGTTGCGCTGGTGGCGCTGATCGCGCCCATCGCCGGGCTTCTGGTGGGCACCGTGTCGGGCTATGCCGGGGGCTGGGTCGATGTGATCCTAATGCGGATCACCGATATCTTCCTCGCCTTTCCCCGTCTGGTTCTGGCGCTGGCCTTTGTCGCCGCGCTGGGTGCGGGCATCGAAAACGCCGTGCTCGCCATCAGCCTCACGGCCTGGCCGCCCTATGCACGCATGGCGCGCGCCGAGACGCTGACGATCCGCTCCTCGGATTATATCAGCGCCATTCGTCTGCAAGGCGCAGGCCCCTTGCGGATCATTATCAAACACATCTGGCCACTGTGTATTTCTTCGCTGATCGTGCGGGTGACACTGGATATGGCCGGGATCATCCTGGCCGCTGCCGGCCTTGGCTTTCTGGGCCTTGGCGCACAGCCGCCCAGCCCGGAATGGGGCGCGATGATCTCCGAAGGGCGCCGGTTCATTCTGGATCACTGGTGGGTTGCCACCATGCCAGGCCTTGCCATTTTCACCGTCTCGCTTGCCTTCAACCTTCTGGGTGATGGCCTGCGCGATGTACTCGACCCAAAGGACAGCGCCTCATGAGCACGCTTCTGGACGTAAAGAACCTCTGGGTGAAATTCCCCACCCGCAACGGCGTGGTCGAAGCTGTGCGCGGCATCTCCTTCTCGCTGGGCAAGGAACGGCTTGGCATCGTCGGCGAAAGTGGCTCGGGAAAATCCATGACAGGCCGCGCCATCCTGCGCCTGATCCGTCCGCCAGGCATCATTGAGGCTGATCATATTTCCCTTCATGGTCAGAACCTTATGGATCTGAGCGAAAGCAAGATGCGCGCCGTGCGTGGTCAGAGAATCTCGATGGTGATGCAGGACCCCAAGTTCTCGCTGAACCCGGTGATGACGATCGGCGATCAGATCATCGAGGCCCACCGTCTGCACGCGAAATCCTCGCGCAGCGAGGCGCGCAAGAAGGCCATCGAGATGCTGGAGGCGGTGTCGATCCGCGATCCCGAACGGGTGATGAAAGCCTACCCGCACGAGATGTCTGGCGGCATGGGGCAGCGCATCATGATCGCCATGATGCTGATCCCGAACCCAGAAATCCTGATCGCGGATGAGCCGACCTCCGCGCTCGACGTATCGGTTCAGGGGCAGGTCCTGTCAATCATGGACAAGCTGGTGAAGGACCGCGGCATGGGGCTGATCTTCATCAGCCACGATCTGAACCTTGTGTCGCAATTCTGCGACCGGGTGCTTATCATGTATGCCGGGCGCATTGTCGAGGTCTGCGAAGCTGACAAGCTGCACGAGGCGCAACACCCCTATACCCGGGGTCTGCTCGGCTCCCTGCCCCGGTTCGATGCACCGCGCGCGCGGCTGGATGTGCTGCAACGGGATCCCGCCTGGCGCGATGCCCCCAGCGTGGAGGCCCGCACATGAGCGTCGCATCCAAAGACACTGCGCTGAAAGTTGAGGACCTGAGCGTCTATTTCGGCGATCACCACGACCTGTTTCAGGCGGTCAAATCCGCCAGTTTCACCGTTGAAAAGGGTGCCAGTTTCGGTCTTGTCGGCGAAAGCGGGTCGGGCAAATCGACCATCCTGAAGGCGCTGACCGGTCTTGCTCCACAGTGGGAAGGACATATGCATGTCGCCGGGCAGGACCTGGGACGTAAACGCGACCGGACCTTCTATCGGACCGTGCAGATGGTGTTTCAGGACCCCTATGCCTCTTTGCATCCGCGCCAGTCGGTGGATCAGGTTCTGTCAGAAACGCTCCACCTGCACGGGTTCACGGATATCGACGACCGGGTGGATCAATTGCTGCGGGATGTGGGTCTTGGCCCGGCCTTCCGCTTTCGCTATCCGCACCAGTTGTCCGGTGGTCAGCGCCAGCGTGTGGCCATTGCCCGCGCCTTGGCGCCAGAGCCGCAGATCCTGCTTCTGGACGAGCCGACCTCGGCGCTGGATGTGTCGGTTCAGGCCGAAATCCTGAACCTTCTGAGTGACTTGCGCAAGGAACATCACCTAACCTACATTATGGTTTCTCATGATCTGGCGGTGGTGGCTCATATGTGTGACAGGGCAGCGGTGATGCAAAACGGCGAGATCGTCGAGATCCTCAGCATCGACGACATGCGCAACGACCGCTCCAGTCACGACTATACGCGCCACTTGCTGGCGGCCTCAGCCAATCGGGTGGCCTGACGACCATGGCGGAAGTCGGAACTGTCGAACCCATCGCACAGGGCGGCCTGCTGAAAGGCCGCCCTGTGCGGCTGTATGTGCTCGATTTCGGGCTGTTCCGGGTCCATTCAAACGGGCGCAAGATCGGCATCTGTGGCTATCTGATCCAGACAGATGCGGGCGAAAACGTGCTGATCGATTCTGGCTTTCCCGCCAAATACGCCACGGAGCCTGCGCAGGCGAGCGAGGAGGATCGGCTTTATGAGTTCGGCGAGGTGCTTGATTGCCAGCCGCACCACCTGCCCGCCGCGCAGCTGGCCCTCGTCGAGGTGCAGCCCAAGGACATTGACCTCTTCGTGCTGACCCACACTCATATCGACCATATCGGCGGCATCGCTGATTTCCCGCAGGCGCCGATGGTGATTTCGAAACGGGAACGGGATCTGCCGCAACCGCTTTACTGGGGAAACCAACGCCCGCTGGACTGGCCGGACCGCCGCTACCTTACGCTGACCAAGGATACCGAGATCGGACCGGGCTTTGAGCTGCTGATGGCGCCCGGCCACGCACCGGGACAAATCGCGGCGCTGCTGTCCCTGCCGGAGAGCGGCGATGTACTCTTGACCTCGGATGCGATTTCCCGCCCGGCCGAGGTTGATGAAGGCTTTGATACCGCACCTGATCCGCAGCTGGCCACGCAAAGCGCCCGTCGCCTGCTGGACCTTGCCACAGCGCGCGATGCGATGGTGATTTATGGGCATTGCCCGACCCAATGGCCCGGCCTGAAAAAGGCGCCGGATTACTTTGCCTGACGGCAATTTTCACGCACGCAAAACATCGCACACGGGCTGCTGAAAAATTGGACACCCCGCGCAGAGCGCGCCTGTTTTCCGGGCCTGCCAATCTGGATAGGCTTGGCCTTGCAGGCTGCAACATGTTTGACTGCCTGTCATGACAGAACCCACCCGATCCCTTCACCGCGCGATCAGCAGCCGCATCGCGCGGATCTATCCCGGTCTCAACGCGGATAATCTTGCCACGCAGATCAACCAGGCCTTCTGGCCGGATCCGTTCAAACGCCGCAAACGCGCCCGCACCCCGGGCAACCGGATGTGGAGCGAAGCGGACGCGCTGGTCATCACCTATGGCAATTCCATCGTGGACGGGCAGCACAAGCCGCTGGATCTGCTGAATGATTTCCTGCGCCGCTACTGTGATGGCTGGCTCAACAGCGTGCATATCCTGCCGTTCTTTCCCTATACCTCAGACGACGGATTTGCGGTGTCGGATTTCTGCAGCGTCAATCCGCAGCTAGGCGATTGGAGCGATATCAACCGGATCGCAGATGAGTTCACTCTGATGTCGGATCTGGTGCTCAACCATGTCTCCAGCCAGGGCGCGTGGTTCAACGCCTACAGGCAAGGACAGGCGCCCTATGACAAGTTCTTTTTCGAGGCCAGCCCAGAGGATGATCTGAGCGCCGTAGTCCGCCCACGCACCACGCCGCTGCTGCAGGAGGTCGAGACAAGCAACGGGACGCGTCACGTCTGGTGCACCTTCTCACACGACCAGATCGATCTGGATTTCCGTAACCCGGAGGTTCTGCTGGAATTCCTGCGTATCATTCGCCTGCATCTGGACAATGGCGTGCGGATGATCCGGCTCGACGCAGTGGCCTTCCTGTGGAAGGAGGTCGGCACCCCCTCGATCCACCTGCCCCAGACCCATGAGATCATCAAACTGATCCGGCTTTTGTGCCACAACACCGCGGAAAAAGTGGTTCTGATCACCGAAACCAACGTGCCCAAGGCAGAGAACCTCAGCTATTTCGGCGCCCGTGATGAGGCGCATATGATCTACAACTTTCCGCTACCGCCGCTGATCCTGCATGCGATGATGGCCGGGGATGCCACCCATCTGGTGCAGTGGCAAAAGGCGATGCCACCAGCGCCGCTGGGCTGTGCCTATTTCAACTTTACCGCCAGCCACGATGGCATCGGCATGCGCCCCGCCGAAGGATTGCTGAGCCACGAGGAACAGGAGCGGATGATCGAAACGGTCCGCCATGCGGGGGGCCTTGTGTCGATGCGGGCGCTGCCTTGCGGCGGTGAGTCCCCTTATGAGCTGAACACCACATTCTACGAGGCGCTCACAGAAACCTTTGACGGGCCGGATGCCTTTCATTTTGAACGGTTTATCTGCTCTCAGACCATCGTGATGTCGCTGGAGGGTATTCCCGCCTTCTATATTCACTCCCTGCTGGCGACGCCAAACGATCACGAGGCGGTGGAGAAACGGGGCATGAACCGGGCGATCAATCGGCACCGCTGGGATTACACCGAGCTGCGCGGCCTTCTGGACGATGAAACCAGCCTGCAGGCCCGCGTGATGCGGGAATTGCGCGCGCGGCTGGAACTGCGCAAGATGCAGTCCGCCTTTCATCCCAATGCCACGCAATTCACGCTCAATTCCGGGGATGACCGGGTCTTTACCCTGTGGCGGCAGAGCCTGGATCGCGGGCAGTCCATGTTTGCCTTGCACAACGTTAGCAAGGATGAAATCGCACTGCCATCCCACCATCTGAACCTGATCGAGGATGACACCTGGGTCGACATTCTGACAGGCGAGCATCTGGCAATGATGGATGGTACCATCACCCTTGCGCCCTATCAGTGCCGCTGGATTACAAACGTCAACTAACGCCCTGCAACGACGGCATTATCACTGAAATTCCGCCGTGTCTTGCGCCGCTGCGGCATGCATGTCCCGCAGGAAGGCCGGGTCTGCGGCATGCACGCGGCTCCATGTCGGGATGAAGGGCGTCTCATGCGGGTTATCGAGAAAGAACTGCCCGGCCCGCATGATGTTCTCGGCAAAGAGCTCGATCGAGCGTTCCTCGCTGTGGCGGTCGATGCTGAGACCATTCATCTTGGCATCGGCGTAATAGGCCTCCAGCAGGTCCAGCGCGCTGCGGTAATAGGTGGCTTTCAGGGTCCTAAAGACATTGGTGGTAAAGACCGTGCCATCCGCCGCCAGTTTGCGGAAGATCGATTTGCAGATATCCACCGACATCCGGTTCAGCCCTGCCTCAGCGTCTTCCGGGCTCAGCTCCTGATGTTTGTGATCATAGGAATCGGCGATTTCCACCTGACAGACGGCCTTGGGCGCCAGGTTGCGCCAGGCCTCGGAGAGCACTCCAATCTCCAGCCCCCAGTCCGAAGGGATCCGCAGATCCGGCAGAATGCTGGTGCGCATCGCGAATTCACCGGACAAGGGATAGCGGAAGCTGCGCAGGTAATCGATGTAGTCGCGGTCCCCGATCACCCGTTTAAGCGCGATCAGCAGCGGGCTGACCAGAAGGCGTGTCACCCGCCCGTTCAGCCGGTCCTGCCCGACGCGGGCATAAAACCCTTTGGCCACCTGATAGGGAAAGTTGGGGTTCGCCACCGGGTAAACCAGCCGCGCCAAAAGCTCGTTCGTGTAGGTCAGGATATCGCAGTCGTGAATTGCCATGACCGAGCTGTCTTCGCAGCTCATCAGATAGCCAAGCGAAGACCAGACGTTCTTGCCCTTACCCTGCTCGGTCGGGGCTAGGCCCATTGCCTCCAGCCGCGCGCCAAGCGCCTTCATCCGGGGGCTGTCGTTCCAGATCACCACGTGGTTCTGGTTCAGATCCTTGAAGAACTTCTGGGCATGGCGGAACTGCGCCTCATCGGCCCGGTCCAGCCCCACCACGATGCGGTGCAGGTAACGGACCTTGGACAGCTCTGCCACGATATTGGGCATCGCCTCAGTTTCCAGCTCGGAATAGAGACAGGGCAGGATTAGGGAAATTTTGCGTGATTGGGCAAAGGTTTCCAACTCATAGTTCATTTCCTCCAGCGATCGGGTCCGCAGATTGTGCAGCGTCGTGATATTCCCGTTCTGATGAAAATCTACCATGCGGATGTCCGTTCCTATGCCTTGGTTTCGAGCCGGTCCAACAGGTCCATCATGGCCCTGTTCCAGCCCGAAGGCCCAGCCTCTTTTGTACGAATTATGCGGCCTGTGCGCTCTGCGGCCAAGGGCGGCAATGCCGCACGATGCGGATTGGCGATGATGATGCCAAATTCTGCGGCTTCCAGCATCTCGACGTCGTTTGGCGCATCCCCCAACGCCACCGTGTGCCGGGCAGGATAGCGTGACAGGACCTCGGCCATCTGGTCCGCCTTGGTGCCGCCAAAGGACAGGGTCAGGAACCGCCCGCCGTATCGCGCCGAAACACCGAGATCCGCCAGCGCCGTTTCAAACTCTGCCCGCTCCGTTTCGGTGCCACTCCAGATCCCCGGTTCGGAAAACATCCGCTCGGATGCGCGGGCGGCATCTGCCTGCGGCAGGCCGGTGATCTCTGCGATCTCCGCCACGGGCATATCGCCAAAACCCCGGAACATCTGGCGCAGACCCGACGGAACCCGCTCCAGCGCAGCGCGCAGATCCGCATAAGTTGGCGCAACGCTTTGCCCCAGCAACCCGGCACCGTTTTCAACGATTGCGGGCCAGTTCGAAAGACCCATTTCCCGTTGCAAAACAGTTATTTCCGATGCGGTCTTACTGCTGGCCAGAACCACGCCTGCGCCTATATCTGCCAGCCGATCAAGCACAGGCACAGCGGCCTGCCAGGAATAGCTGTCATGATCCAGCAGGGTTCCATCCAGATCGGAAAATACAACCAGAGGAAGCGGTTCTTGCATCGGCTCCACTATATCCTAGTGTCCGGCAGGCGATTTGCCGGTCACCGCCGCCAACAACGGCGCAATCACCTTGGTCGCCAGAGGGATCAGCACCATGCCCAGAGCCACGCCAAAGACCCCATCCATCGCGGCCTTTGCCGACCATTCCACTGCCCCGGTCCAGCCTGCAGGCACCGCGTGACCAATGGCATAGGCCCAGTCGTGGATCAGATGCCCCAACCCGCCAAAGCCAAGCTCCTCCAGCCCGTGAATAACGATGGAGCCGCCCACCCAGAGCATTGCAGCGGTCCCCACTATGGTCAGCAGCTTCATGAAGCCGGGCATAGCGTGGACCAGACCGCGCCCCAGCGCCTGCGTCAGGCCCAGACGCCCATTCTGCGCCATGAAAAGCCCCACATCGTCGGCCTTCACGATCAGCGCGACCGAGCCATAGACGGCCACGGTAATACCAAGACCCACCAGCGCCAGCGTCGCCGCCTCCATCCAGATCGTTCCCTCCGGAATGGCCGAAAGGGCGATGGTCATGATCTCAGCCGAGAGGATAAAATCGGTCTTGATTGCACCAGCGGCCTTTTCTTCTTCGAGATGTGCCGGATCCCCCGGCTTATCCTCGGGGAAGACATGGGTTTCGTCATGGGGCACAAGGGCATGATAGATCTTCTCGGCGCCTTCAAAACAAAGATAGGCACCGCCCAGCATCAACAGTGGCGAAATCAACCAGGGCGCCAGATTGGCCAGCAGCAGGCCGATGGGCAACAGGATCACCAGCTTGTTCTTGACCGAGCCCTTGGCGATCCTCCAGATGATCGGCAATTCGCGTTCGGCGGCAAAGCCATGCACGTATTTCGGAGTCACCGCAGCATCGTCAATGACCGCACCGGCGGCCTTGGCGCCCGCCTTGGCTGCCTGCGCCGCAACATCATCGACCGAGGCAGCCGCCACCTTGGCAATGCCTGCCACATCATCCAGCAGCGCCAGCAAACCGCTCATCGAACATCCCCTCGTAAACCTGCCTTTATTTGCACCCTATCCGATCCACCAGCACAGGCAAGCCGAAGCCCGGGCACGACAGCCCGGGGATTCCCGGCGCATGGCGGACTGCCCAAATCGTTATCGCCACCGGTCGAAAACCGTTAACGCCACCGGTCTAGTTTTGCGCTAACATGCTGTCATTTCGGCCTTTTTGCCTCTTTAGGGATTTACATAACGGGTCTATATCCGGCGCAAGTTTTGCTCGCCAGGAGACACAGGAATGACCATCAAAGTCGGGATCAACGGTTTTGGCCGCATCGGCCGCTGCACCCTGTCACACATCGCAGCCTCGGGCCGTGACGACATCGAAGTGATCAAGGTCAACGCGACCGGTCCACTGGAAACCGCAGCGCATCTGATCAAATACGACTCCGTGCATGGTCGTTTCCCCGGCGAGGTCAGCATCGGCGACGGCACCATGAACCTTGGCCGCGGCGACATGCAAATGTTCTCGACCTACGACATGAATGAACTGGACTGGGACGGCTGCGATGTCGTTCTGGAATGCACCGGTAAATTCAACGACGGTGAAAAAGCCAAGGCGCACCTGGAGCGCGGCGCAGGTAAGGTGCTGCTCTCCGCCCCCGGCAAAAACGTTGACAAGACCATTGTCTATGGCGTCAACAGCGACCAGCTGACCGCCGAGGACCGCATGGTGTCGAACGGTTCCTGCACCACCAACTGCCTGGCTCCGATCGCCAAGGTCCTGGACGAAGGTGTCGGCATCGAAAGCGGCATCATGACCACGATCCACGCCTATACAGGCGACCAGCCGACGCTGGACCGCCGCCACAAGGATCTGTACCGCGCCCGCGCGGCAGCCATGTCGATGATCCCTACCTCCACCGGCGCAGCAAAGGCTCTGGGTGAGGTTCTTCCCAACCTCAAAGGCCGCCTGGACGGTTCAGCCATCCGCGTGCCCACGCCGAATGTCTCTGCCGTGGACCTGACCTTCCGCGCTGCCAAGGAAGTGACCGCCGAGGAAATCAACGCGCTGGTCGCCGAAGCCTCCAAGGGTGCGATGGCCGGTGTTCTGGGCTATGAGCCCGCGCCACTGGTCTCCACCGACTTCAACCACTCCAGCGAAAGCTCAATCTTCGCACCGGATCAGACCCGCGTGGTCGAAGGCCGCATGGTGCGCGTCCTGTGCTGGTACGACAACGAATGGGGCTTCTCGGTACGTATGGCTGACGTGGCAACCGCGATGGGCCGCCTTAGCTAAGCCCCGTCACGGACTTGAGATTTAGCGCCCGGTCAGGCATATCTGACCGGGCGTTTCTTTTTGGCGGACAGCTATGACCAATCAAATTGCTATTGTCATGGGGATTATCCTGACAGCCGCCATCGCCATCGACGTGGCGCTGTTCGGCAGCGAGCACATGGTGTTTCTCGGCAAGAAGCTGTTCGAACTGATCGACTGGGTTGCGTTCTGGCGCTAAGACATGCGTCGCCCGCTGCACAGCATTTGACCCATTGACCCAATAGAAAAAGCCGGGCGAGGCGCCCGGCTTTGTCATTTCGCGGCGGAGCAATGCCCCGTACCCTATCTGGAAACTTCAGACCGGCCTATTTCGAAAGCCGCTTACGAAGTTCGTCGTTGACCTGGGGCGTGACGAATTTCGACACATCGCCATCCAGCCGCGCGATTTCCTTCACCAGTTTCGAGGCAATCGCCTGATGACGTGCCTCGGCCATCAGGAAGACCGTTTCAATCGAGCTGTCCAGGGCCCGGTTCATGCCAACCATCTGGAATTCATACTCAAAGTCCGCAACCGCCCGCAGGCCCCGCACGATGATCTGCGCGCCAACATCGCGGGCGCAGTGGATCAGCAGGTTCTCAAACGGGTGCGCGACGATCTCGGTGCCGGTTTCCTCTGACAGTGAGGCACATTCGGCCTCGATCATGGCAACACGCTCTTCCAGATCAAAAAGCGGTCCCTTGTCCCGGTTAATCGCAACACCGATCACCAGTTTATCCACCAATGCGCTGGCGCGGCGGATGATGTCGATATGGCCCAAAGTGATCGGATCAAATGTGCCGGGGTACAAGCCTATACGCATTGGGGGCCCTCCTGCCTCCTCAGAACTCGCGCGCACGCAAACATATTTGCGCCTGTCCTGACAAGAGGGGGAAAATACGGAAACACCTGTTCCGGCACGTCATCTGGTAAGAAAATTTCGCCGGGGCCTAGTGCCCCATGATCATGCCTTCCAGAGCGTCCTTTTCCATCGCGACTTCGGCCAGCTTGGCCTTGACCACATCGCCCAGCGAAATCAGCCCGACCATCTTGCCGCTTTCGACCACAGGCATGTGGCGGAACCGGCCCTCGGTCATCTGCTGCAGGATATCTTCGACGTTGGATTCGCTGGTGCAGGTCACCAGCTTGCTGGTCATGTAGTCCTTGACTTTGCAGGTCAGGCAGCCAGACCCACTTTTGCCCAGCTCACGCACGATATCGCGCTCGGACAGGATCCCCTCAGCCGTCTCATTGTCGGAAGACACCACCACGGTCCCGATGCCTTTCTCCGCCAACAGCTTGGCCGCGTCAGAAACCGGAGCCTCAGGAGAAATCGTTACCACCCCGGCGCTTGCCTTGGATTTCAAAATCGATTGAACCAGCATGAACTCTCCTCCACTCGTAATTTTCTTGCGTAAATACAAGCGTTGCCGCAATGCAGATCCAAGTCAAGAACATGTCCAGTCAGTTTTGGAAATAGCTGCGACAATTTGGTAGGAAAGCCGCAGCAGATCCAGCGTCAGGTCAGTGCCTCCAGCCGCGCCACCTCGTCGCGGATCCCCTTGGACAGCGCCTGCGCAAACCGGTTCAGACGCTCGCTGCGCTGATCACCCTGATGGCGCACCAGATAGAAACTGCGCGACAGGCTGATCTTGTCGGTCAGCACCTTGCGCAAGACCCTATGCGCGGGCAGTGAAAAATCATGCGCCACACAAAGCGCAGTGCCCTCGGCTGCCAGTTTGATTTGTACCGAGACCGAGTTGGAGGCCAGCGCCACCCGCTCCACCCCCAGATCGCTGAGGTAGTCCAGCTCCCGATCAAAGATCATGTCCGGGATATAGCCGATCATCCGGTGCCCCTTCAGATCCTCAAGTTTTTCCAGCGGCGGGTGCTCACGCAGATAGTGGCGCGACCCCACAAGATGAAGCTTGTAATCAGTAATCTTCTGAACCAGCAGCTGCCCGGCAGTGGGCGCGCTGACGGTCACGGCCATATCCGCCTCGCGGCGCGACAGGTTGATGACCCGCGGCAAGGCAACGATCTGGATATCGAGATCGGGGTTTTCGGCGCCAATCGCGGCGCAGACCTGCGGCAGGATATAATTGGCGCTGCCATCCGGCGCCCCGATGCGGATCTGCCCCGACAGCGTGTCGCTGGGACCGCTCAGCGCCTCCTGCCCGGCCCGCATCGCCTGTTCGGCGGTCTCTGCATGGGTCAGCAACCGGTCCCCAGCCGCACTCAGCGCATAACCCTGCGGGGATTTGACGAACAATGGGGTGTCCAATGCAGCCTCGAACCGGGCGATACGCCGCCCGACGGTCGCGGGGTCCATCTTGAGCACCCGCCCGGCACCGGACAGGCTGGCCTCGCGCGCGACCGCGAGAAACACTTTCATATCATCCCATTGTGGGTCCATGCCGGGATCCTCCTCGACGTTCCTGTACCTTATGTTCTTGCCCTGCGATCGATACTTGCGTTCTTGCAAAGCCTTTTTGAAATCTTTCCCCTTTTCCGGTGTTTTTTGCAAGTCTATGTTGCCGCCAAAGCGTATAGGGAGGAATCCGATGCAAGAACTCACCCATTATATCAACGGCGAACACGTCAAAGGCACGTCCGGCCGTTTTGCAGATGTCTTCAACCCGGCAACCGGTGAAGTGCAAGCCAAAGTGCCGCTGGCCTCTAAGGACGAGATGGAACAGGCCGTGGCCATCGCGGCCGCCGCACAGCCCGCATGGGCCGCCGTCAACCCGCAGCGCCGCGCTCGCGTCATGATGAAATTCGTCGGCCTGCTGAACCGCGACATGGACAAGCTGGCCGAAGCGCTGAGCCGCGAGCACGGTAAGACCCTGCCCGATGCGGCTGGTGACGTGCAGCGTGGTCTGGAAGTGGTCGAATACTGCATCGGCGCGCCGGAACTCCTGAAAGGTGACTACACCGACAGCGCCGGGCCGGGCATCGACATGTACTCCATGCGTCAGGCCCTGGGCGTGACCGCAGGTATCACCCCGTTCAACTTCCCGGCGATGATCCCAATGTGGATGTTTGCCCCGGCCATCGCCTGCGGCAACGCCTTCATCCTGAAACCGTCCGAGCGTGACCCGTCGGTTCCGCTGATGCTGGCAGAACTGATGGAAGAAGCCGGTCTGCCCAAGGGTATCCTGCAGGTCGTCAACGGCGACAAGGAAGCCGTGGACGCGATCCTTTACAACGACACCATCCAGTCGGTCGGGTTCGTGGGGTCCACCCCGATTGCCGAATACATCTACGGCACCGGCTGTGCGCAAGGTAAGCGCGTACAGTGCTTTGGCGGCGCCAAGAACCACATGATCATTATGCCCGATGCGGACATGGATCAGGCCGCAGACGCGCTGATCGGCGCAGGCTACGGTGCTGCTGGTGAACGCTGCATGGCAATCTCGGTTGCGGTTCCTGTCGGTGAAGAAACCGCCGACCGCCTGATCGACAAGCTGGTGCCGCGCATCGAAAAGCTGAAAGTCGGCCCCTACACCGCAGGCAACGATGTGGACTATGGTCCCGTTGTCACCGCCGCCGCCAAGGAAAACATCCTGCGGCTGGTCGAATCCGGTGTCGAGCAAGGCGCAAAGCTGGTGGTCGATGGTCGTGACTTCAACCTGCAAGGTTATGAGGACGGCTTCTTTGTCGGCCCGCACCTGTTCGACAACGTCACCACCGACATGGACATCTACAAGAAAGAGATCTTTGGCCCGGTTCTGTCCACCGTGCGCGCCAAAACCTACGAAGAGGCACTTGGCTATGCCATGGACCACGAGTATGGCAACGGCACCGCGATCTTCACCCGCGATGGTGACACCGCCCGCGATTTCGCCAACCGGATCAATATCGGCATGGTCGGCGTCAACGTTCCGATCCCGGTGCCGCTGGCCTATCACACCTTTGGTGGCTGGAAGAAATCCGCATTCGGCGACCTGAACCAGCACGGCCCGGACGCCTTCAAGTTCTACACCCGGACCAAGACCATCACCTCGCGCTGGCCGTCGGGTATTCGCGAAGGCGGCGAGTTCAACTTCAAGCCAATGGACTGATCCTGGATCTCATACCGACATGCAAAGCCCTGGCCGAAACGCCGGGGCTTTGTTTTTTGCTTTCCTCCATGGGAGTGCCGCGATATCGGGCAGCGGCAAGCAATTTTTGCGCCAGGCCCCGGACCGCACGAACACAAATTCGTGAGGCCACCAAAACCCTCCGGAAACCACTGGCCAAATTCGCTGAAGTGAATATGTTCCCGGACAGACCCCGAACGAAACCGAGCAGTTTCGAAACAGAATACAGGAGGCACCATGACACAACGGATCACCCGCCGGAGCACAATCCTTGGGTTGGCGGGGGCTTTGGCAACCCCGACACTCCTACGCGCGCAATCCACTGATGCCTTCCCCGCCGATGAGGCACCGATCCGCGATCAGACAGCGGTAAAAAGGAACATCTCGGCCTTTACGCAGCAAAACTGGCAGGATCATTTCGACGAGCTGGGTGTGGGCTGCCTGCTGGCGGATGTTGCCTCGCGTGCGGTGCATTACTGGGGCGGGGACGGCGAAAGTTACCGTCTTTTCCCCTCTTCCGTGCCGATGAGCGACGAACTGACCAAGCGCGGCTATACCAAGGTCGTGCGCAAGGCAAAGAATCCTGGCTGGACCCCGACCGCGAATATGCGCGAACGTGACCCCACTCTGCCCCGATATATGGAAGGCGGCCCGGGCAACCCGCTGGGCACCCGCGCCATGTATCTGACTTGGCCGGCCTATCTGGTGCATGGCACCCATGACACCCGCAAGATCGGGCGCCAAAGCTCATCCGGCTGTATCGGTCTTTACAACCAGCACGTCGAGGAGCTCTACGAACTGGTTGAGATCGGGACGCAGGTGCGGATCCTTTAGGATCCGCACAGCGGCCTCTGTCAGTTCAGGGACAGGTGCTTGGGCTTGTATCCTTCCTCATGGCGCAGGATTGCCTTTTCCATCAGGTTCTCGAAGTCGCGAACATACTGCTCCGAGTCATACAGCGGAGTGGTCCAGAGATTGTCCTTGAGACGCTGTTTAATCTCGTTCAGAGCCTCACGATCCGTCGCTAGTTTGTACGCTAGGTCGTAGTACTCCTCTTTTGTCTCGGTCACCAGATCCGGGCACCCTATTGCGGTGACGATGCTGGCTGCGACACGTGCAGCGAACTGTTTGCCAGCCTTGGTCACGATTGGCAGCCCGGACCAGACCGCCTCACTTGCGGTGGTATGGGCGTTACAGTTGAACGCATCCAGGAACAGATCTGCCCGCCCCATCCGGCTCACGTGTTCTACCATGGAAACCCTTGCCGCGAACACCAGCCGTTCGGGTCCGATCCCGCGTGCTTTCGCCTCCCGTAGCAGGTTCTCCTGAGTGGTGATGGTCGGCGCAAAAAGCCAAAGCACACTGTCCGGCACATTGTGGAGAAGCTTCGTCCAGACATCGAACTCGGCCGGTGTGACCTTGTTCGGGTTGTTAAGGCTGCAAAACACAAACGCATCTTCCGGAAGCCCCAGTTCAGCGCGAGTAGGCATATCCGGCGAATGCTCCCTTGTGTTGTCATTCACCTGATAACAGTTGGGCATATAGAGAATTTTTTCACTGAAGTGCTGACGCAGCGATGGCGGCACCGTAATTTCATCCCCAATGAAATAGTCCATCGTCGGCAAGCCGCTCGTTC
This sequence comes from Pseudophaeobacter sp. C1-32P7, assembly GCF_041008775.1. Lineage (NCBI taxonomy): Bacteria > Pseudomonadati > Pseudomonadota > Alphaproteobacteria > Rhodobacterales > Roseobacteraceae > Pseudophaeobacter > Pseudophaeobacter sp. C1-32P7. Next base: position 81,118 of record NZ_JAXGFR010000012.1, read on the forward strand.
CCGGATAGCCGAGGAAAGCAACCTGAACCGGCGCCACCCGCTCTGCAAATGCAGCCAGCCTGGCGCCTTTCGTATAGGTTTTCATGTCGATTGCGATGTCGACGCCATCCTTGCGCGCCAACTCAGCCATTTCATGATCACTGATATCGCGCACGTTGTGATAGATATCCGCGCTCTCTTCCACTTGCAGTCGCACGGCACTATTTCCAGAACTGCCATAGTCATAGATAATAACCTCAAAGCGCTCACGATCTATTAGATCGAAAAACCGTCCCATCAGGAGCATTGTGGCGTGATCCCTGAAGTCGTCGGAAAAGAAACCGATCCGGATTTTCCGTCCGTGAACGCTGGTCCGGGAGAAACGCTTGTTTTCCTTAATCCGTTTCATCAAATCTCTACACCGCGCTTTGACGCGCACCTTGTGCAACGCCGGATCGTCCGTCAGACCCAAAAGCGTAAATGGCTGCACATCAAGGGGACACCTATCGCCCAAGCGCAAAATCTGCGGCAGCCGGTCAAAGAAACTCCAGTCGCTGTCCTTCATACTGTTATGAGCCCAGTTATAACCAGAATAGGCATCACTCGGATCGGTATTATGTGCTGCCTGGAAAAAACCTTTGGCATCGTGGGAGTTCCCCATGAGCCCCAGCAGGCTTCCGATCGAGTTCAACACTTGAGTGTCCAGCGGGTTGACACCCATTGCAGTCATGTAGGTTAAAAGCGCGTTATCCTTATCATCCTGCTGCAGGTAAACATCGCCTGAAAGCCGAAGAAGGACGATGTCTTCGGGATAGATCGACAGAGCCTCGTCAAGCATGGCACGTGCGGCGTTGTAGTCGAGCGAGACCACCAGATCCATCGCGTCGTCAATGTACTTCCGCGCAGTTTTTACCGTGCCAGCCTGACTGCCTTGCTGAATTCCAGCCTTCTTTTGCGTTTCGAACATCGCCAACCCTGCTGTTACCGACTGATTCGACGCGTTTTTCTGAAATTGGAAATCGAATTTTGACATGGATCTCTTCCGAAGTTCTGACAGTTCTATGATACCGTTCGCCGGCACATGGGCGTGGGTGCACTCTATGGCCGCGGTTCCTAAGAATTGGTTTCCGAAATCAAAATTCGCCTTAAAGGTGTGCCGCCGCCATTCCTGCAGCACGGCTTTGCAATTGCACAGCTTGCTCTGAGAGGCGCCTACGGATAAGTAAATAAACAACCGTTCAATTCACACCGCGCCAGGGAGGACACGACGTGGATTTCGCTTTGACAGAAGAACAGACCGCCATTTTTGACATGGCTCATGCCTTTGGTCAGGACAACATCGCCCCCTTTGCCCGCCAGTGGGAAGCTGAAGGCACCATTCCCAAGGATCTGTGGCCCAAGGTCGGTGAGCTGGGCTTTGGTGGGCTTTACGTCAGCGAAGAAGGCGGCGGATCCGCTCTGACGCGTCTTGACGCCACGCTGGTATTCGAGGCACTGTCTATGGCCTGCCCCTCGGTCGCGGCCTTCCTGTCGATCCACAACATGTGCGCCAAGATGCTGGACACCTTTGCCAGCGACGAGATGAAGGCCCGGGTGATGCCGGATGTTCTGACCCTGAACACGGTGCTCTCCTACTGCCTGACGGAGCCCGGTTCCGGTTCCGACGCGGCCGCGCTGAAAACCCGCGCTGAAAAGACCAACGAAGGCTACACGCTGAACGGCACCAAGGCCTTCATCTCGGGCGGCGGCTATTCCGATGCCTATGTCTGCATGGTGCGCACCGGGGAGGATGGCCCCAAGGGGATCTCTACCGTCTATGTCGAAGATGGCACGCCAGGCCTGTCCTTTGGCGGGCTCGAGGACAAGATGGGCTGGAAAAGCCAACCGACCGCGCAGGTTCAGTTCGACGATTGCAAGATCCCCGCGAACAATCTGGTGGGTGAGGAAGGCAAGGGCTTCAAATACGCCATGATGGGCCTGGATGGCGGGCGTCTGAACATTGCGTCCTGCTCCTTGGGGGCCGCGCAGACGGCGCTCAACATGACCCTGCAATACATGAGCGAGCGCAAGGCCTTTGGCCAGTCGATCGACCAATTCCAGGGCCTTCAGTTCCGCCTTGCGGATATGGAGATTGAACTGCAGGCCGCACGCACCTTCCTGCGTCAGGCGGCCTGGAAGCTGGATCAGGGCGCGCCGGATGCGACCAAGTTCTGCGCTATGGCCAAGAAATTCGTCACCGAAGCGGGATCGAAGATCGTCGATCAGTGCCTGCAGCTGCACGGCGGCTATGGCTACCTCGCGGATTACGGGATCGAGAAACTGGTGCGTGATCTGCGGGTGCACCAGATCCTTGAGGGCACCAATGAGATCATGCGCGTGATCGTGGCCCGCCACATGCTGTCTGAAAACCGCTGAGGTCTGGGATGAGCGATATCGACATTCGCGTGACCGGCTCAGCGGGCCGGATCACCCTGACCCGCGAAAAGGCCCTGAACGCCCTGTCCTATGACATGTGCATGGCCATTGATGCGGCATTGAAGGACTGGGCAACCAATGATGCGGTCAAAATCGTCGTCATCGATGCAAGCGGCGAAAAGGCCTTTTGCGCTGGTGGTGACATTGCCGAGCTTTATGCCACCGGCACCAAGGGCGATTACGGCTATGGGCGCACCTTCTGGCGCGATGAATACCGCCTGAATGCGCGGATCTTTGAATACCCGAAGCCGGTGGTCAGCTTCCTGCAGGGCTTCACCATGGGCGGGGGCGTCGGCATCGGCTGCCACGGCACTCATCGGATCGTCTGCGAGAGCAGCCAGATCTCCATGCCCGAGACCGGCATCGGCCTGATCCCCGACGTGGGCGGCACGCTGATCCTGGCGCTGGCGCCCGGGCGCTTAGGCGAATACCTCGGTCTGACTGCGGGCCGGATGAAGGCCGCCGACGCGATCTACGCCGGTTTTGCCGACCACTATATCCCGCAGGAGAAATGGCCCGGGCTAATCACCGCACTGGAGCAGGACGGCAACCCTGATATTCTGGCCAACGCCGCCGAGGCCGCGCCCGATGGCACACTGGAGGCCATGCAGGGTGATATCGACCGGCTGTTTGCCGGGGAAACCCTGAATGACATCCTGACCGTCCTTGAACAGGACGGCTCGGAGTTCGCCGCCACCGCCCAAAAGCCGCTGATGCGCAATTCGCCGCTGTCCATGGCCGCGACCGTGGAAATCCTGCACCGGCTGCGGGGCGCGACCCTGACCATCCGCAAGGCGCTGGATCTGGAGTATCGCTTTACCTACCGGTCGATGGAAAAAGGCGACTTTCTGGAAGGCATCCGGGCCCAGATCATTGACAAGGACCGCCAGCCCAAGTGGCAATACGCGGGCCGCTCCGTGCCAGCAGTTGCCGTCAGCCAGATGCTGATGCCGCTGGGCGCAGACGCACTGACATTTGAGGAGGAGTAACCCATGAAGATCGGATTTATCGGCCTTGGCAATATGGGCGGCCCGATGGCGGCCAACCTGGCCGCTGCAGGCCATGATGTCACCGGCTTTGACATGGCAGAGGTCAAGGTCGAGGGCGTCACCATGGCGCCGTCCGGGGCCGAAGCCGCCAAGGACGCCGACGTGGTCATCACCATGCTACCCAACGGCCAGATCCTGCGCAGCGTTGCGGATGAGATCATCCCGGCGATGAAAGCGGGCGCGGCCTTCGTGGACTGCTCTACCGTGGACGTGGATTCCGCCCGCGCCGTAGCAGAGCAAGCCGCCGCGGCAGGCCTGTTGCCGGGGGATGCGCCGGTTTCGGGTGGTATCGGCGGCGCCGCGGGCGGTACGCTGACCTTCATGGCCGGCGGCTCGGCAGAGGCCTTCGAGAAGGCAAAGCCGCTGTTTGACATCATGGGGCAGAAGGCCGTGCATTGCGGCGATGCAGGCGCCGGTCAGGCCGCCAAGATCTGCAACAACATGATCCTTGGCGTCACCATGATCGCCACCTGCGAGGCCTTTGCCCTTGCCGACAAGCTGGGTCTGGACCGGCAGAAAATGTTCGATGTGGTCTCCACCTCCTCGGGCTACAGCTGGACCATGAACGCCTATTGCCCGGCCCCAGGCGTCGGCCCGCAATCGCCTGCCGACAACGATTACAAGCCCGGTTTCGCAGCCGAACTGATGCTGAAGGACCTACGCCTGTCCCAGCAAGCTGCAGACAGCGCCGACGCGGACACGCCGATGGGCCAGCTCGCACAGGCGCTTTATGCGCAATTCGTCGAGAACGAGGATGGCATGGGCATGGATTTCTCGGCCATGCTGCCCCGGTTCGAAAAACGCAGCCGCGACTAAGGCACAGCAACAGATCAGTTGCCGATCAAATACAGGGGCGGACCGGATGGTGCCGCCCCTTTTCATTGACCCACATCATGTTCGACCGTCCAGACGCCGGGTATTCTCTGCCCATAACGAGGAAAGGACATGCCATGTTTGCAAACAACGTTGGGGGTCTGGACAAGATCCTGCGCATCGTCATCGGCGCATTGCTGATCGTAGGCGCGCTGATGGGCTATGGCTGGTGGATGTGGATCGGCGTGGTGCCGCTGGTGACGGGTCTGCTCGGGACCTGCCCTCTGTATTCCATCCTGGGCGTCAATACCTGCCCGATGAAGAAATAGCGACCGCTGGGGATTTGGTCGACTGGACGCCCGGATTTGGCTGCAATCTGCCGCTTTGATCCGGCCAATCGGCAAGATCAGGCTGAACAACTGCGCCCAGATGGTTTCGCAAGGAAGGCACCGGCTTGGCGCGCTATCCTTTGCGCTGACCGCCAATCACCGATTGGCACAAAGCACAGGAAAGGAACGTCATGCGTTTCATCATCACTGCTGTCATTCTGGGCCTCAGCCTCCCCGCCGCCAGTTTCGCCGCGCCAAAGGGCTGCCCGCCGGGGCTGGCCAAGAAATCCGTTCCCTGCGTGCCCCCGGGCCAGGTAGGCAAGCACCGCGGCCCGCACGCGGTGGGGGACAGGCTGATGAACTACATCATTCTGCGCGACCCCAAGCGGTACAGGCTGGACCCGAGGTACACCTATTACCGCAGCGACGGCTACCTCTATCGGGTCGATCCTGAAACCCGCAAGGTTCTGAACCTGATCGGTGCGGTTGCGGACATCCTGGAATAAGCGGAGCCGCGCCACCGACAGAGAGAGGCTGCCTTACTCGGCAGCCACCCTGCCCGCTTGCTCCAGCATCGGTTTCAGATAGCGCCCCGTATGGCTGCGCGGTTCTGCGGCCACCTGTTCCGGCGTGCCGGTGGCGACGATTTCCCCGCCACCATCACCGCCTTCGGGTCCGATATCGATGATGTGATCGGCGGTCTTGATGACATCAAGGTTGTGTTCGATCACCACCACGGAGTTGCCCTGATCCACCAACTCGTGCAGCACTTCGAGCAGCTTTTTCACGTCTTCGAAATGCAGACCGGTGGTGGGTTCGTCCAAGATATAGAGTGTCCGGCCAGTGGAGCGTTTCGACAGCTCCTTGGACAGTTTCACCCGCTGCGCCTCACCGCCTGACAGCGTGGTCGCTTGTTGGCCCACCTTGATATAGCCAAGGCCAACCCGCATCAGCGCGTCCATCTTGTCGCGGATCGATGGCACCGCGGCAAAGAACTGCTGCGCTTCCTCGACGGTCATATCCAGCACATCCGCGATGCTTTTGCCCTTGAAGGTGACTTCAAGTGTTTCGCGGTTATAGCGTTTGCCCTTGCAGGTTTCGCATTCCACGTAGACGTCCGGCAGGAAGTGCATCTCGATCTTGATGACGCCATCCCCCTGACAAGCCTCGCAGCGGCCGCCCTTGACGTTGAAGGAGAAACGCCCCGGTTTATAGCCGCGCGCCTTGGCCTCGGGCAGCCCGGCAAACCAGTCGCGGATCGGGGTAAAGGCACCGGTATAGGTCGCCGGGTTCGAGCGCGGTGTGCGCCCGATGGGACGCTGATCGATGTCGATCACCTTGTCCAGATGTTCCAGCCCCTTGATGGTTTCACACGGCGCCGGAGTCTGCCGCGCCCCGTTGAGGCGCATCGAGGCGGTCTTGAACAGGGTTTCGATCGTCAGGGTGGATTTACCGCCCCCGGATACGCCGGATACGCAGACGAATTTGCCAAGCGGGAATTCGGCTGTCACCTCTTTCAGGTTGTTGCCGGTCGCCTTGACCACTTTGATTTTCTTCTTGTTGCCCTTGCGCAGTTTGGCGGGAATTTCGATCTCCCGCACGCCTGACAAATACTGCCCGGTGACCGAAGCCGCATCGGCAGCGATCTGCTGCGGCGTGCCGTGGCTCACCACCTGCCCGCCATGCACCCCGGCACCGGGGCCGATATCGAACACATAGTCGGCCTGACGGATCATATCCTCGTCATGCTCGACCACGATCACCGTATTGCCCTGATCACGCAGGTTTTTCAGGGTCGTTATCAGCCGGTCGTTGTCGCGCTGATGCAGGCCAATGGACGGCTCATCCAGAACATACAGGACTCCGGTCAGGCCTGAACCAATCTGGCTGGCCAGTCGGATCCGCTGGCTCTCGCCGCCCGAGAGCGTGCCGGAATTCCGGCTGAGCGTTAGATATTCAAGGCCGACGTTGTTGAGGAAACCCAGCCTTTCGCGGATTTCCTTGACGATGGCGCGGGCGATTTCCTGTTTCTGGGTGCTGAGGTGATCCGGCACCTCCTCGATCCAGCCGAGTGCCTCGCGGATGGATTTCTGCACCACCTGACCGACGTGGATATCGGCGATCCGCACCGCCAGCGCCTCTTCCCGCAAACGGTAGCCGCCACAAGCACCGCAAGGGCGATTATTCTGGTAGCGTTCGAATTCTTCGCGGATCCAATTGCTGTCCGTCTCGCGATAGCGGCGTTCCATATTGGGAATGACGCCTTCGAAAACGCGGGTCACGTTGTAAACCCGGCCGCCTTCGTCATAGCGGAACGGGATTTCCTCATCGCCCGAGCCATAAAGGAACACCTGCTTCACATGGGCAGGCAAATCCTTCCACGGCGTGTTCTTGTCGAACTCATAGTGCTTGGCAATCGCCTCGATGGTTTGCAGGAAATAGGGAGATTTTCCCTTGCGCCAGGGCGCCAGCGCACCGTCATAAACCTTCAGGCTCTGATCCGGCACCACCAGACGTTCGTCAAAGAACAGCTCCATCCCCAATCCGTCACATTCCGGACAGGCCCCAAAGGGCGCGTTAAAGGAGAACAGGCGCGGCTCGATCTCGGGGATGGTGAAGCCGCTGACCGGGCAGGCAAAGTTTTCCGAGAAGGTGATGCGTTCGGGATCGCCTTCACGCGGAGCCGTTTCCAGAATGGCGATGCCATCAGCCAGATCCAGCGCAGTGCGCAAGCTGTCCGCCAGCCGGGTTTCCAGCCCTTCGCGCACAACGATCCGATCAACGACAACGTCGATGTCATGGCGGAACTTCTTGTCCAGCGTCGGCGGTTCGTCCAGCTCATAGAATTCGCCGTCCACCTTGACCCGCTGGAAGCCCTGCTTCCGAAGTTCAAGGAATTCCTTTTTGTACTCGCCCTTGCGATCCCGCACGATGGGCGCCAGAAGATAGCCGCGCGTGCCCTCCTCCAGCGTCATGACACGGTCGACCATATCCTGCACCTGCTGCGCCTCGATCGGCAGGCCGGTCGCGGGGCTATAGGGCGTCCCTGCCCGCGCGAACAACAGGCGCAGGTAATCGTAGATCTCGGTCACGGTGCCGACGGTAGACCGCGGGTTTTTCGAGGTGGTCTTCTGCTCGATGGAGATCGCCGGAGATAGGCCGCTGATGTGATCCACATCGGGCTTTTCCATCATGTCGAGGAACTGGCGCGCATAGGCCGAGAGCGATTCCACATAGCGGCGCTGCCCTTCGGCATAGATGGTATCAAAGGCGAGCGACGACTTGCCCGAGCCGCTAAGGCCGGTGATCACCACCAATTCGTCGCGCGGAATGTCCACGTCGATGTTTTTCAGGTTGTGTTCGCGCGCGCCGCGCACCTCGATGGACTTCAGCTCAGCCATGGAACCCCCGTTATTCGCGCCCCGGCCTGCACCGGTCGCCCGACCCTACAGATAGGCAAAGCTTTCCGAGTCTCCAACCCAAAATCGAGAACGTTCAGCGAACATTTGATTTTCTGCGCAGTGCCGCCAGCCAGCCATGCACCAAACATCCGCAGATGAACACAATGACGCCGGTCACGATCATGCCATTATAGCCCGCCAACCCCAGCACCCAGACCATCAGCGGCGTGCCGATGGTATTGCCAAGATTACCGGCCATGGCGAGGGCGCCATTGGAGCTGGCCTGATCGACCGCCCCGGAATTGAGCTGCGCCACCGAGGCAAAACTCGGTCCCTGCACCAGCCCCAGCGCCCCGGCCAGCGCCAGACAGGCCAGCGGCGCACCGGGATCGGCCCACATCCAGACCAGCGCCAGCGCGCTGAGCGCAAAGCCCGCCTGGATCAGTGGCACTGCATGGATCCGCCGCAGCAGGAACACCCCCAGCGTCATCGACACTGCGATGCTGGTCAGCGGCATCGCGCCCATCACAAAACCCCGCACCTGCGGCGCCAAATAGGGCGGCAGGACGGTCAGGATCGCGACGAAACAGATGGTGTAGAACAGCCAGCCAGCCGCCGGTGCCGCCAGCCAGGGAGAGCGGAAAATCTCCAGATGCAGACGCGGCAGAGCGGCGAACCGGGGTAGCGGCTGGCGTGGCGGCACCGGCACATCGCGCAGCACCCGCAGCAGCAACAAAGCCAGCGCTGCCATGATTACGGCGTGGGCGGCAAACAGCGCCTGAACCCCAGCCATCCGTGCCAGCGGAACGCCAAACCACGAAAGGAACGCAAAAGCCACCGCGAAAAACGTGCTCCACAGCGTCAGCGCCGCGCCCCGGTGCCGATTGGAACTGATCTGGGCAATCAGGGTCGGTGCCGCCACCACCACGCCCAGATGCGACAGGCCTTCGATCACGCGGGTGGCCAGAAACAGCGAGAAAGGCAGATTTAGGCTTTGCAGGGCGGACATCGCAGCGCCGCTGGCCAGGGCCGCCACAAGCGTGCGGCGGAAGCCGAAAGAGGCCACCACCATGCCCGCAATGACACCCAGCCCGATCCCGAGGAACCCAACCAGCGAGACCGTGAATCCGATGGCGCTGCCCGCATCCGGAAACAGCTCGGCCATCTCAGCGAAGACCACGCTCACCTTGCCATATTGCGCTGCAGCGCCAAGGCCAGCGCCCCAAATCAGAAGGATCACACTCCAGCGGGTGTCCTGGCTCGGTGTCATGCTGAAATCCCGTCTGAATAGGTCATGATAAATATGCCTCGCCGCAATACCCCGAAACAATTGCAGCGACCAGCCGCTCAATAAAAAACCGCCCAAAGCCGCGAATGGCCTTGGGCGGTGCGTGTGTCACATGTCGCAGCGCTTAGAAGTGAATGGTGCGGTCAAAGGCGTTGAGGACGCTTTCATGCATCATCTCGCTCAGCGTCGGGTGCGGGAAGACGGTGTTCATCAGGTCTTCCTCGGTGGTTTCCAGCTGGCGGCCCACCACATAGCCCTGAATGAGCTCCGTCACCTCGGCGCCGATCATATGCGCGCCCAGCAGTTCACCCGTCTTGGCGTCAAAGATGGTTTTGACCAGCCCTTCGGGTTCCCCAAGCGCGATGGCCTTGCCGTTGCCGACAAAGGGGAAACGACCAACCTTGATGTCGTACCCCAGCTCCTTGGCCTTCGCCTCGCTGTAGCCAACGCTGGCCACCTGCGGATGGCAATAGGTGCAGCCTGCAATGCTTTCGGGTTTGACCGGATGGGCGTGTTTGCCTGCGATCAGCTCTGCCACCATGGCGCCTTCGTGGCTGGCCTTATGCGCCAGCCAGGGCGCCCCGGCGATATCCCCGATGGCATAAAGCCCCTCGACGCCGGTGCGGCAGAATTCATCGGTCACCACATGGGTGCGGTCAACGTTGACGCCAAGCGCCTCCAGACCCAGCCCTTCGGTATTGCCAACGATGCCAACGGCCAAGATCACCGTGTCGAATTCCATCTTCTGGACCTTGCCGCCAGCCTCAATATGAGCGGTGACCTTGCCTTTTGCCCGATCCAACTGCTTGACCATGGATTTCTCCATGATCTTCATGCCCTGCTTCTCAAAGGCCTTCTTGGCCATGCCGGAAATCTCGGCATCCTCGACCGGCAGCACCCGGTCCATCACCTCGACCACGGTGGTGTCGGCGCCCAGCGTGTTGAAGAAGCTGGCAAATTCGATGCCGATGGCGCCCGATCCGATGACCAGCAGCTTTTTCGGCATCCGCGGTGCGGTTAGCGCGTGGCGGTAGGTCCAGACCAGGTCGCCGTCTGCCTCCAGCCCCGGGAGCTCCCGCGCGCGGGCACCGGTCGCCAGGATGATATTCTTGGCCGCCAGGTCCTCGGTGCCCTTGTCGGTCTTGACCGAGACCTTGCCCTTGGCGGGGATCGTCGCCTCGCCCATGATCACGGTGACCTTGTTTTTCTTCAGTAGATGCGCGACGCCCGAGGACAGCTGTTTCGCCACCCCGCGCGAGCGTTTCACCACCGCGTCCAGATCGTAGCCGATGCCATCGGCGCTGAGCCCGAATTCCTTGGCCCGGTGCATCAGGTGGAACACTTCGGAAGAGCGCAGCATCGCCTTGGTCGGGATGCAGCCCCAGTTGAGGCAGATACCGCCCAGGTTCTCACGCTCGATGACCGCCGTCTTGAGCCCCAGCTGGGCCGCGCGGATGGCAGCCACATAGCCGCCGGGGCCTGCGCCGATTACGATCACGTCATAGGTTTGTGCGGCCATGATATCCCTCGCCAAACTGGATCTGAAACTAGTTTACCGTTAAACCAATGTTTTGCACGCCGCAATCTCGCAGTGACAAAAGCCTTTGGGAACGTGGTGGGCATTTTCACCGACAGGTATCCACCGCGAGACCTGCGCGCCGGAACAACCATATGCACAGTCCCTGCTACAGGCCACAAAAAATCCCGCTCCAGCACAGTCATCCCGCGACGACCGTTTCAAGAAGATGTGATCACGGTAAGCATAGTTGGTTAGCCGAGTACCTGGCACGAAAAGCCCGACACCAAAAAGGCGCTGCCCAGCCAACCGGACAGCGCCTTTGGAATGTCAGCGTCAGGGTTGCATCAAGGAGCAGGTCTCCCCACTGGTTAACCCCCAAGGGCTCCCCTCGGTTCAGCTGGCTTGCTGGAAGGTTCGGATCGTGGCGCCATAACCGCCGGCTTCGACATAGTCGCGCTCCGGCTCGGTGCTATGGCGCAATAGCGCCTCGTTGCGATAAGGGAAGCGGCCGAATTTGCGGATCACGTCGCGATGGGCGCGCGCGTGCAGCAGATTGGCAGCACCATATTCCGGCATCCGTTCCTTCAGCAGGCGCACGCAGCGCTCCTGATCGCACAGGTTTTCCGAATGCATCAGCGGCAGATAAAAGAACTGCCGCGCCGGCTCATCTATCTTCAGATCCCATTTCTTGTTCAGCGCGTTCTTGGCCACGGCCAGCGCAATCTCATCCGAGGCAAAGGCCTGACCTTCGCCGCGGAACATATTGCGCGGGAACTGGTCCATCAGGATGATATAGGCAAGGGTTCCGCTCGGGTAGGTCAGCCAAAGCGAGAACTTGCCCTCGCAAGCCTCCTCCCAGGCCTTTCCGAACCGTTTGCGGATGGTCGCGTCCAGATCATCATCCTGCACATACCAGCCCTTTTCTCCGACCTCGTCGAGCCAGAATTCAAGGATTTCTTCGGGGCCAACCATCCCATTTACTCCACATGTGTTGCCTACCCCCAAGTTCAGAGGATTTTACCCCCTCATGGCAAGTCATAGAACCGTCACAAATTGCAACAGGAGCGGCAATTGGTGAAATATTGCTCACGTTTCCTGCAGGTTAGCGCAATCACCCGGCCTCATGCGCGGCTTCCTGCTCTTCCATCTCGGTTTCGATGACGTATTCCTGTGCAAATTCGACCGCCACGGGCGAGCCTGTCGGCGCCATCGGCGCGAAGGTGCCCGAATCTTCGGCCGCGATCGAGGCACGCTGCGTCGTCCGATAAAGCGCGTATGCCGCCAGCGCAAAGGTCAGCACCGCCATGATCAGGAAGAATCCCGGAGGGCCAAAGACGCTTTCGCCCATCAGCCAACCGGTGATCAGTGGCCCGGTAATGGCGCCAAGGCCGTTGATGAAGACCAGACCGCCCGAGGCCGCCGCCATATCGTCGTAATCCAGATAGTCGTTGGTGTGGGCGATCAGCAGCGAATAAAGCGGGTTGGTCATCCCGCCGATAAAAAAGGCCGCCAGCAGCAGCATCCAGAAATTCGCGCCCATCGCCATACCCAGAACCGCCGCTGCGCCACTGAAGGCCGCCGCGAACAGGATCACCACGCGCCGGTCCATGCGGTCGGAAATCCATCCCAGCGGATATTGCAGCACCAGCGCGCCGACATAGAAGGTCGCGACGAACAGCGAAATCTGCGGCAAGGTCAGCCCGGCCGAAGCCGCGTAGACCGCGCTCATCCCGAACTGGGCCGAGAAGACGCCGCCCAGCAGAAACATACCCACGCAGCCCAGAGGCGATGCATCCATCAGCTGGCGCAAGGTCATCGGTTTCGTAGTGTCAAAGGCAGGCGTCGGCGAAATCGACAGCAAAATTGGCGCAAAGGACACCGAAATCACAACCGAGGCGATCACAAAGGTCTCATAGCCCGACGGGTTACCAAGCAGCATCAGCGCCTGCGCCGAGACGATGCCCAGCATCTGTACCAGCATGTAAAGCGACAGCGCCTTGCCGCGGTTGGCATTGTCTGCCGCATTGTTCAGCCAGCTTTCAGCGGTGACATACACGCCGGAAAAGCAAAACCCGATCAGCACCCGCCCGGCCATCCAGGCAAAGGGATTGGTGATCGCGGGATAGAGAATCATCACGGCAGAAATCAGCGAGGCCAGCGCCGCAAAGACGCGGACATGGCCGACCCGCCGGATCATCTCCGGCGCCATCCGCGAGCCGCCCAGAAAGCCGACGAAATAGGCGGACATGACAAAGGACATCTGCAACGTCGAGAACCCTTCAAGGTCGCCGCGCACCCCAAGAATGGTGCCCTGAAGACCGTTCCCGATCATCAGCATTCCCATCCCCAGAAGCAGCGCCCATGCGCTTGAGAGTACCTGCAGCATTGCCCGTATCCTTTTGCATCCGCCGCCTGCCCCCGGTTTTGGATCCGGCAGGCGGTGTTTCATTTCGCATCTTCCGCCCTTATCTGCGGATGCGGTGTGTGGAAAGAACTATCGCAGATCGCAAAGACGATTTCATCCCGCCGTCACGTTTACAGCGGAATTCTCTGCATTTTCTGAAGGTCCGGCGCTGGTGATCTGGCGGGGCTCAGCTCTGCCGCGATCCCGCCGCAGAGGGGATCAGCAGCGACGCATCGCCATAGGAGAAGAACCTGTATCCGCTGTCGACCGCGTGGGAATAGATCTGCCGCACGGTCTCCTGCCCCATCAGCGCAGAAACCAGCATCATCAGGGTGGAGCGCGGCAGGTGGAAATTCGTCATCAGCGCATCGGCAACATGGAAGGTAAAGCCCGGGTAGATGAAAATATCAGTCTCCCCTTCCCATGGCGCGATCGCGCCGCTGCGCGCGGCGCTTTCGATCAGACGCAGCGCTGTGGTACCCACCGGGATGATGCGCCCGCCTGCAGCCTTAGTCGCCGCGATCTCGGCGGCAGCTTCGGGGCTGACCCGCCCCCATTCGGCGTGCATCTTGTGGGTGGTCACATCCTCGACCTTGACTGGCAAGAAGGTGCCTGCGCCCACGTGCAGGGTGACATAGCTGAACGTGATCCCGCGATCCTTAAGCGCCTGCAGCAGCGGTGCATCAAAATGCAGCGAGGCGGTCGGCGCCGCTACGGCGCCGGTGTGGCGCGCCCAGACCGTCTGGTAATCGGTCTTGTCCTGCGCATCCGCCGGGCGTTTGGCAGCAATATAGGGTGGCAGCGGCATGGCGCCCGCCTCGGCCAGGGCCGCCTCGAATTCGTCGCCTTCCAGATTGAACCGCAGGGCGCCCTGCCCGTCGGCAACACCCTCCAGCACGGCGCTGAAACCATCGGCAAAACGGATCGTCTCGCCCGGTTTTACCTTTTTCAGAGGTTTAAGCAGGGCATTCCAGGTACCGTCTGCGCCCGGCTCCAGCAAGGTGACTTCGATGCGGGCGGAGGTATCGCCTTGCGCACTGCTGCGATGGCGCTGCCCCGACAGGCGCGCTGGAATGACCTTGGTGTCGTTCAATACCAGACGATCGCCGGGCTGGAACCACTCCGGCAGGTCTGAAACCCGCGCATCGGTAATCCGATCTCCTTCGGCCACCAGAAGACGGGCCGCGCTGCGCGGAGAGGCAGGGCGGGTTGCAATCAGATCCTCGGGGAGATCAAAGTCAAAATCGCTCAGTTTCATGCGGCGGCATATAGGAGCTTTGTGATGCCTTGGCTATGGCAATCTGCGCCAGATTGCCTGTGTACTCAGCGTTCGCCGGCCTGAGGAGCGGTCGGGGCGGCTGGCACCTCTTCGGGCGCCAATGGCCCGCTGGTGGGCGGCGGCGCGGCGGGGGTCTGCCCCGGCACCTCCGGCGCCCGGCCCCGGAACAGCTCCCGGAAGATGCCCGGCGCCAGGCCGGACAAAGGATTGACTTGCACCTTGGGATCATCCGCCGTGCCCCGCAGCCGGTAGGAAAAGCCGATCAACCCTTCGCCCTTGCGGGTCAGGACGCTGCCGATGGCGTTCAGCACATAGATCGGGGAAATCACCCCCCGCATATCCAGTGCCGTGGTCTCAAGATTGTAATTCCCGTCCATCGACAGACCGATCGACGGACCCACTGCACTGCTTTCGTGAACGATCAGATGGGTGGCGCCAAGGCGGAACTTTGCTTCGACTTCCGAAAACTGAATCCCCTGCCCGGCGAGTTCATTGACCAACCCCACCAGGCTGATCGCGTTGACCAGCGCTGCCATGGAGGGCGCGTCCTTCACCCGCGTGTTGCGCACGGTCATGCGGCCATCGTATTCGCCCGGCGTGGCTGCAGGCACCAGCGTCATGTCAAAACTGCCGCCCTGACCGTGCCGCAGCACCCCGGCCGAGCGGAAGATCCCGCCGGCATCCTCGGACTTGATCCGCGTCGCCGTGCCGCCCTTGTCCGGGACCACAATACCGCTCAGCGGGGTCTGACCATTCAGCCGCGCGGTGAACTTGCCATTGAAGCCGCCCGCCGTGGAAAACCGCCCCTGAAAGCCATTGAGGGCGATACTGTCAGTCACCTGCAGCCGATCAAGGCTCAAGAGGATCGGTCCGGTGCCGCCCGATCCGGAGCCACTGCTGCCGCTGGAGCTGGTAAAAGGCACCCGGCGCATATCGATCACGCCGCCGCCAATACGGATTTCCGGTGCCGCCACCCCGCGCCCGACAAATGTCACCGGTCCGCGCAGCCAGCCATCCAGCGACACCGCGCTAAAGGCCGCTCGGTCCAGCCCGCCATCTTCCCGCGTGGTCACGGTGCCCTCGGCCTTCAACCCCGCAGCCTCGACCCGAAGCCGGTCCACCGAAGGCTGCGCCCGCAGCGTTACCACAAGATCCAGAAGACCCGTGTCCGCTTCCGCCTTGCGCCAGCTCAGCGCCGGAATACGCAGACCGATCCCTTCGAGCGCCGAGCGCAGGTTCAACTCGGGTGGCACCCCGGGCGCAAGGCGCAGCACGAATTCGCCCTGACCGGTCCCAAAGACGGCCCCCGTCGGCAAGCCGATATTGAACCTCTCCACAACCGCGTTCGAAAGCGCCACCTTACCGGTGACATAGCTGGTCGGATCGGTACCGGGGCCAACCGGCTGGCGCCATGTAGCCGTCAGCGGCACATCCGACAGGGTCGCAGCACCAGAGAGCTGCACGTGGCTTTGATCCCCCGACAGCTCCAGCCGCTCTGCGGCGACCGGATGTCCCGGCACCAGAACCCCGCTACTGACGCCGGTCACGCTGCCCGTGTAGTGATAAAGGATCTCCTCTGGCGGCACGCCCGCGCGCAGGGGCAGCGACAAGGTTCCGCTGACCTGCACCTGCCCCTCTGCCAGCTTCACCGGCAGCCCCGCCTTGGACATGATATTGAGCGGCGGACGTTCGAGCAGCGACAGCCCCGCCGTTACCGCACCCGAGGCCTTGACCCGGACGATCCCCGGCGCACCGCCTTTGATCGAAGTGTCGGGAATGATGAAAGACGTGCCCGTCACATCCACAGCGCCACCGTCATCGGCGGTCACCGTGCCCCGGCTGGCGATCACCACCAGACGCGTGCCGTGGATGCTGAAATGGCCATCGGCGCCCCGCACCGGCGGCAGATGCTTCTGAAAGCGCGCATCGACCCCGGAAAAGGTGGTATCCAGATGCAGAAACGGCTTTTCCAGCCCGGCGCCACGCAGCGCCACATAGGCATCGCGGGCAGTGCCTTGATAAAGGTTATCTCGCACCCACTCACGCGGTTTCGGCGGCGCCGCTGCTGGCCACAATTCCTTGATCCGATCCACCGACATCTGATCCACATGACCATTCAGCGCATAGGTCCATCCTGCTTCTTCGGCGGAGACCTTGCCGTCGAGCAGGATGTTGGAATCCCCATCCTGGATCAAAACCTCGCCCAGGGTCAGGCTAAAGGGTTCCGGCTCCAACCGAAAATCCACCCCAACGCCCGCCAGTTCCAGCGGCTGATCGTACAGGTCGCGCGGGTTGAGGCTGAGGTCGGAAAACTGCAACTGCCCGACCAGTTCTGTGAGCCGCCCGTTCTCGATCCCGCTCAGATGCGCGCGCCCCTCCATCGTACCTGAGACCCAGCCGCTTTCGACTTTCAGCTCATCGAACTGCAGGGCCTGCTGATCAGGGTAGTAGGTGAAATAGCTATGCGCGCTTTGGATCGGCACGGGGCGGGTTTCTTCCGACGGCTGGATCACACCACGCCCGATTTGCAAGCCAGCGGAAAGGGTCAGCAGCTCGCCTTCGCTGCCCAGGCCACCGCGGAGCGAGCCGGAAATCGGTGCCCGCAGCGCCTGAAGCCAGCCAAGCGCCGGCGCCTGAACCGCGATATCCTCGCTCGCGATCTCTTCGATCAGGAACCCGAATTCGGCTGAGGCATCGCCGATGTCGGATTTGTAGTTGGCCTCAATGGTGCCGACATACTGCCGCCCGCTCAGCACCGAAAAGCCGCCAGACAACGCCAGCGATCTGCCCTCACGCGCCAGCCGCACGGTGCCGCCGTCCAGTGTCCAGACCCGGTTCAGTCGGCCATCTTCATAGCGCAGCGTCAAACCTTCGGTCACAACCTCGGACAGCGCCGCAAGGACCGGGCGTTCAAATTGGGTATCCCAGTGTTCGATCAATTGCGGCAGGTCGGATGCTTCGCGGAACGGCGATCCCGCCTCAGAGAGGCTGAGTTCGAACTTGCCATCCGCGCCGCGCCGCAAAGAGGCAAAGAGCCCGCTGAGCCAGATCTTGCGGGGCTGAAGCTTCCCACTCAGCAAGGGTCGCATCGCCAGCGACACCTGCGCATCCGCCAGCCGGGCCACCGGCGTTCCATCCGCCTGCGCCAGAGATACATCGCGCAGCCCGAGCCGTGGGCGCCAGCCCTTGTTCACCACCAGATGGATTTCCCCAAACTCGATCTGAAGACCACCAAGGCTTTGTTCCAGGCGCGTTTCGACCTTCTGGCGCAGCCATTGCGGCGCATCGATGCGGGTGCCGATCCCGAAATAAACCGCGCCCGCCCCGAGAAAGCATAGGACGGCCACAACGCGCACCACGGCTTTCAGCCGCCGCCAGCGCCGCCGGTCTTTGGGGCGCGCCGCAAGCCCTTCCGCGGCCTCCGCATCAGCAGGACCAGCGACCTGCTCGGCCCGTGCAGCCTCCTGCCCGGACGCCGCCTGTTCGGCAGCCTCGGGTGCCGCGACTTCCTCTGGCTGATCCGCTGACCTCGCGATCTGTGCTTTTCCTTTGCTCGCCATAGCCTATTTATGGCACCCAATGATGCAAAACCAAGCGGAGACCCCATATGCTCGAACCATCCGATCTCGCCCCGATGTTCACCCTGCCCCGTGACGGCGGCGGTGAAATCTCGCTTGCCGACCTCAAGGGACGAGCCGTCGTCCTGTTTTTCTATCCGCGAGATGATACCCCGGGCTGCACCAAGGAATCCATTGGATTTTCAGGCGCTTTGCAGGCTTTTGCCGATGCCGGGGTCGAGGTTTATGGGATTTCCAAGGACACCGTCGCCAAACACGACAAATTTGTTGCCAAACATGAGCTGACCACGCCGCTCCTCTCCGATGCCGAAGGCACAACCTGCGAGGATTACGGCGTGTGGAAGGAGAAGAACATGTACGGCAAAAAACACTGGGGCATCGAACGCTCCACCTTCCTGATCGACGCCGAGGGCCGCATCGCGCGGGTTTGGCGCAAGGTCAAGGTGGACGGACATGTTGAGGAGGTTCTGGAGGCCGCCAAAGCCCTGTAACCCGAAACGGATTGCCGCCACACCACCCGGCGCTGCGCAACGCGCAGCGCCGGGTGGTGTGGCGGTCACGTCACAAGTAATCGACGACGGGCGGGAGCGCCCCAGCCATCCCCCAGCCATCCCCCAGACAAATCCGTTGCCATGGCGCGCGCCAAGGGGCAGGAACGCGGCGCAGCACGAAACCCGACGGAGGCGAGATGACCGATACCCCCAATTCTGAGGCCGGGATGTCCCTGGCCGAAATGGCGACAGAGGTTCTGACCACCGCCGACGGTCGCCACAAAACCGCCCTTTCCCGCCAGCACGCCGCCCGCTGGTTTGCGTATCGTCGCGGCGAAGCGGGAGAAATCCCGGTTGGCACTGCCAACCCGCCGCTGCGGCCCGCCCGGCCCGAAAAGCCGGAACTCCTTGATCCCCGCGACGTGCCAAAGCGCAAACCCGGCTCGGAGGCGGGACGTATCGCCCTGCTTCATGCGGTAGCCCATATCGAACTCAACGCGGTCGATCTGCATTGGGATATCATCGCGCGGTTTTCCCATGTGCCGATGCCGATCGGGTTCTTTGACGACTGGGTCAAGGCTGCGGATGAAGAATCCAAACATTTCAACCTGATGTGCGATTGTCTTGAAAGCCTTGGCAGCCACTACGGCGCCCTTCCGGCCCATGCCGGCATGTGGCGCGCTGCCGAAGACACCGCCGAGGACCTGATGGGCCGTCTTGCTGTTGTGCCGATGGTGCTTGAGGCCCGGGGTCTTGATGTCACCCCCGGCATGATCAAGATTTTCCGCCAGGCAAAGCTGACCCAGGCAGTGGAGGCCTTGGAGGTGATCTACAAGGAAGAAGTTGGCCATGTCGCCTATGGCTCCAAATGGTTCCATTTCCTTTGCGGGCGCGAGAACCTCGATCCCAAGGATGTCTTTCACGATCTGGTCCGAACCTATTTCCACAGCACGCTGAAACCGCCCTTCAACGAGGAAAAACGCGCCGAGGCCGGACTGCCACCCGATTTCTACTGGCCGCTGACCGACACCGGCGCACAGCCCGCAGGTTGACCTCAGGCTGACAAAGCGGCCGGGCGGCGCGTGACCGCCGCCGCCCTGCCGCTACCCGGCAAATTTCCGCCAATATCCTGCCTTGCAGGCACAAATTCCTTACTGATTGGTCAACAGACTTGCCCAATGAAGCCCGGCTGGCTATTCAAATGGGCCATGGCGCCTGGGCTCACAGGGATGTGAGTGGCCCTGCGCCATGCAATTGGGATGGGACAAGGATCAGCGCGTGCGCACACGTCTGACTATTAAAATTCACGCGTTTCTCGAACGGCGCTTCCCCGAACGGCGCGTTTTCCTCAAATCGGATGACGACACCAGATTCATTCGGCTCAGGCCGGAAACACAGCTTATTGCCGTTGCCGGTATCGTTCTGTTTGTCGCCTGGTCGATCATGGCAACAGCCATTGTGCTGATGGACGGGATCGGAGCCGGAAACTTCCGCGAGCAAGCCAAACGCGATCAGATGAACTACCGTGCCCGGCTCAACGCCCTATCGCTGGAGCGGGATAACCGCGCCGAAGAGGCTCTGGCAGCGCAGCAGCGGTTCAACGCAGCTCTGGCGCAGATTTCCGACATGCAGTCCGAATTGCTCGCCTCCGAAACTCGGCGCCGGGAGCTTGAAACCGGCATCGAAGTCATTCAGGCCACGCTGCGCGACACCATGACCCAGCGGGACAAGGCGCGCGATGCTCTTGCCGAATTACGCAAGGAAACCGAGGAAGACAGCCCAGTCCAGATGATGGCCGCTGTTGCCCCGGTGCAGATGGAGTTCCTCGCCGACGCGCTGGCCGAAACCGCCGCCGAGCGGGATCAGGTCATGGCAGACGCACAATCGGCGCTGGAGCAGCGGGATTCGCTTGAGATGGAAATCAAGCTGATGGACGAGCGCAACAACCAGATCTTCCGGCAGTTGGAAGAGGCGGTTACCGTTTCCGTAGCGCCGCTGGACAAGATGTTCCGCAGCGCCGGTATGCCGCCGGATCGGATCCTGGAGCAGGTGCGCCGCGGCTATAATGGACAGGGGGGTGGTCCCCTCACCCCTTTAGCCCTATCGACCCGCGGTGAAGAACCAACCGCGGAAGAGCGTCGGGCCAACAGCATTCTCAATGAGTTGGACCAGCTGAACCTTTATCGCATGGCCGCGCAGCAGGCGCCTTTTGCGACACCGGTGAACCTTGGCCTCGTGCGGCAAAGCTCGGGCTTTGGCTATCGCCGTGACCCAAAAACTGGCGGCCGCCGGCTCCACAAAGGATCGGATTTCGCCGGCCGCACCGGCACAGATATCTACGCCACTGCTGATGGCGTTGTGACCCATGCGGGCTGGCAATCCGGCTATGGCAGGCTGGTCACGATCCGCCATGCCTTTGGTATTGAGACGAAATATGCCCATAACTCAAAACTCCGCGTGAAGGTCGGTCAAAGGGTCTCGCGCGGGGATCACATTGCTGATATGGGTAACACCGGACGGTCCACCGGGACCCACCTTCATTACGAGGTTCGGGTCAACGGAAAACCCGTAAACCCTATGATCTACATCAAGGCTGCGAGAAATGTTTTCTAAGAGCAAAATCAATGAGCCCGGGCCGAAGCAGGCCGAAGCAACTCCGGCGGCTGCAACGCCGAGCGCCCCGCCCTCTGCGCCCGCGAGCGATTACAAGGCCACGCCGCCCAAGGCAAAACCGCCGGCATCCGTGCTCAGCTCCGATCTGCATATCACCGGGAACCTGAAAACCACCGGCGACATCCAGGTTGAAGGCACCGTCGAAGGCGACATTCGGGCGCATCTGCTGACCATCGGCGAAACCGCGACGATCAAGGGTGAAGTCACGGCTGATGACGTGGTGATCAATGGCCGTATCGTGGGTCGCGTGCGCGGCCTGAAGGTCCGCCTGACCTCGACCGCCCGTGTCGAAGGCGATATCATCCACAAGACCATCGCCATTGAGAGCGGCGCCCATTTTGAAGGCTCCGTGCAGCGTCAGGACGATCCGCTGAATCCCGGCGGCAAGAAAGCCGCTCCGGCTGCCGCCGCTCCGGCGCGCCCTGCTACCGCACCGGCAGGCTCGGCCCCCAGCTCCGACAGCTAAAAGTCACAGGGACCTCTCGGTCGCTGAACTGAATAGAAGACCGTAAACGCCGCAGAGCCCTGCGGCGTTTCGCATGTCAGGGCAAGGTTCAGGTTGTATTACGTTCTCTCTCCCCTGGTTCTTCAAAACACAAACTGCTGGATTTTCTCACCTTTACCTTCAGCTCTTTAAACGTCATGGTTGATAGGATTATGCATTCCAGTGGCGTCCGCAAATGCGGTACCAGAAGCCGGAGTGCGGACTTAATTCATTAGGGAATCGAAATTGGCTAATGTGCTCATTCAGGATACCAGCGGAACCTGGTCGATCAACGATCTGAACTCCGCGGACTTTTCGGATCCTGTTATTACCCAACAATCCACCACATCAATCACCATGAGTGGTACAAACGGGCTGTCGCTGCGGTTCGACGGTGATTTTTCAGCCTCCTCCCCCTACAGCTGGCAGCTGACAGCTCTCTACATCTACAGCTACGGTAACCAGGTCTTCTCCATGACCGGCTTCAGCGAGAGCTTTTACGATCTGGCTACGATGAGCGGCGCCGCGCTGGAACGCAGTATTCTGGCGGGAACTGATACCATCACCTCAAACAGCACTGTCGGCAACCTGTGGTACACCTATGGCGGCGATGACACCATTACACTTGGGAGCGGCGATGACACCATTGACGCCGGAACCGGGACCGACACGCTGGTTCTGAATACGCATTCAAGCCAGGCCACGCTACGGGGGCTGGACGATCTGTTCTCATCCTACTCTTCGGTTCAGGTCAGCAGCGCCATGGGAACCGACCGGATTAGCAATATCGAAATTCTGAAGTTCATAGACCGCAGCGTGGCACTGTCCCTTGGCAACGCTGGCAACGACCGGCTTCTCGGCGACGCACAGTCCGTGACCAATAGTGATGTCATGGCCGGCGGCTTTGGCAATGACACGCTTGATGGCGGCCTGCAGGACGACCTGCTCTACGGCAACGCAAACGATGACCATCTGAGCGGCGGCAGCGGGCGCGACACGCTGTTCGGTGGAACCGGTGATGACCATCTGACCGGGAATACCGGCTCCGACCGGCTGGTGGGCGCCGCAGGCGACGATGTGATCGAGGGCGGCAGCGGCCGGGATCGGGCCCTTGGCGGCACGGGCGCGGATGAAATCACTGGCGGCAATCACCGCGACATACTGAACGGCGGTGGCGGCAATGACACCCTAACCGGCGGCGCAGGCGGTGATCGCTTGCTTGGTGGCAATGGCCGGGACCGGTTGATCGGTCACAAGGGCGACGACAAACTGACTGGCGGTGGCCGGGCCGATATCTTTGTCTTCAAAAAGGGCCACGGCGACGACACCATTTCGGACTTCACTGTCGGTACCGACAGGATCGAAATCGGTCGCGGAGCTTCCCGTTTTGGACAACTGGAAATCGAGCAACAGCAAGACGATGTGCTGGTCTCCTTCGCCAATGTCACCATCCTGATCGAGGACGCGGAGGTGCAGGACATCGCGCAGGCGGACAATTTCCTGTTCTAAGGCATTTGCAGGCCAACCCGACGCACTGGAACAGCAAAGCCCGCGCGGATTGGCGCGGGCTTTGACGTATTTGAAAGATCGGCAGGGCCGCAGCCCCGGGCGGCTTACTCGGTCACGGTGACCTTGGTCATGACATCGGGCTGGCCCTTGACCGAACCGCTCTGCCCCGAGCCGCGCTTGATCGCGTCGACCACATCCATGCCTTCGGTGACCTTGCCAACGACGGTATACTGGCCGTTGAGGAAATGCCCCGGCGCGAACATGATGAAGAACTGCGAATTGGCGCTGTTCGGGTTCTGCGAACGGGCCATGCCGACGACACCGCGGTCATAGGCAATATCCGAGAACTCCGCCGGAAGGTCCGGACGTTCGGAGCCGCCCATACCGGCGCGGCGCATGTCCTCGCCAAGCTTGCCGAACTGGACGTCACCGGTTTGCGCCATGAAGCCTTCGATCACGCGGTGAAACACCACGCCATCGTATTTGCCTTCGGCGGCCAGCGCGGTGATCTGCTCCACGTGCTTCGGCGCAACATCCTCGAAGAGGTCGATCTTGACGGTACCATTGGCGCCCTCGCCTTCGATCTGGATTTCAAGGCCAGAGGCAAAGGCAGAGCCCGCGATCAGGGAAAATGCAGCAGCCAGCTTAAGCATCTGCGGCCACCTTGACGCTGATCATACGGTCAGGGTTCGCAGGCGGCTCACCACGGGTGATCGCATCAACGTGCTCCATGCCTTCGATGACCCGGCCATAAACGGTGTACTGGCCGTTCAGGAAGTGGTTGTCCTTGAAGTTGATGAAGAACTGCGAGTTTGCCGAATCCGGGTTGGCAGAGCGCGCAGCGCCCAGGGTGCCACGGTCGTGCGGCAGTTTGGAAAATTCCGCCGGAACGTTCGGCAGGTCAGAGCCGCCAGTGCCCGCCATGCGCAGGTTGAAACCGTCTTCCATGTCTCCGTGCTGCACGTCGCCGGTCTGCGCCATGAAGCCGTCGATGACGCGGTGGAAGGCCACGTTGTCATATTCACCGGCGCGGGCCAGTTCCTTCATCCGTTCGCTGTGCTTGGGCGCCACATCGGGCAGCAGCTCGATCACCACATTGCCGTCTTTCAGCTCGACGATGATGGTGTTTTCCGGGTCCTTGATCTCGGCCATCTGGCTCTCCTGTCGTGTTTGCTTTGCCAGATACCTAAGGGCAGCGGTCGCAATTGCCAAGGGAGCATTGACTGGGCGCACAAAAGCCCCGAAACAGCACCAAACACATTCGCCAATGACCGGAAGGAGCCTGAGGATGGGCTGGAATACCCTTGATGACATGGATCTCAGCGGCAAACGCGTTCTGGTACGCGTGGATATCAACGTGCCGATCGTGGATGGCGTGGTAACCGACTCCACCCGGATCCGCCGCATCGCCCCCACCGTGCGCGATATTCTGGCGGCCGGTGGCAAACCGATCCTGCTGGCGCATTTCGGCCGCCCGGGCGGGGAGCGCCGCGAGAACCTGTCGCTGAACCAGCTGATCCCGACGCTGGAGCGTGCCTTTGAAACCAAGGTGCTGTTTGCCGCCGATTGCGTTGGCCCCGGTGCCGAGGCTGCCGCCGCCGCCCTGCAACCGGGCGAAGTGCTGCTGCTGGAAAACACCCGGTTCCACGCCGAGGAAACCAAGAACGACCCCGATCTGGCCGCAGGCATGGCGCGGCTCGGGGATGTCTACTGCAACGACGCCTTCTCCGCCGCACACCGCGCGCACAGCTCGACCGCGGGCATTGCCCGCCTCCTGCCCGCCTGCGCGGGCCGGTTGATGCAGGCAGAGCTGTCTGCACTGGAAAGCGCGCTTGGCGCGCCGAAACGTCCGGTGACCGCCGTTGTCGGCGGCGCCAAGGTTTCAACCAAGCTGGAATTGCTCGGCAACCTGATCAAGAAGGTCGATTACCTGATCATCGGCGGCGGCATGGCCAATACATTCCTGGTCGCCAAGGGGATCGATGTCGGCAAATCCCTGGCCGAACGGATCATGAAAGACACCGCAGCCGAAATCCTGGCCGAGGCTGAAAGCGCAGGCTGCAAGATTATCCTGCCGAGCGACGTTGTGGTGGCCGAGGCCTTTGCCTCCCATGCGCCGCATCAGGTGCTGCCCGCCGACCAATGCCCCGCAGAGGGCATGATCCTGGATGCCGGTCCTGACAGCATCGCCACGATCAACGAGATCTTCGAGCAGAGCCAGACCCTGATCTGGAACGGACCGCTGGGCGCCTTTGAACTGGAGCCTTTTGACGCGGCGACCAATGCGGCCGCGCTGAAGGCGGCGGCCCTGACCCGGGCAGGCAAGCTGATCTCGGTTGCTGGTGGCGGCGATACCGTTGCGGCACTCAACGCCTCGGGTGCGGCGCGGGATTTCACCTATATCTCCACCGCCGGCGGCGCCTTCCTTGAATGGATGGAAGGCAAGACCCTGCCCGGCGTCGCCGCGCTCGATCAGGGTTAAGATCATACGTCTCGGCAGGGACTGCTGAACACCTGAAATCAACAAGGCCGGGCGCATCATCGCTCGGCCTTTTTCGTGCTCTTCCAATTGATTACTCACATTAATTTGTGTTTTCTTGAGCGCCCTTTCGGACCCCCGTTAAGACTTCATAGACCCCTGCCTTCCTAGGGCTGGCCGCGCGTATTAACGCCACGGAACACACCCTCAGGAGCACCACTCAGCCATGAGCCGTTTTTCACTCCGCAGCCAAGTGCTGCTATTCGCAACCGCCTTCATAGTCATGCTGCTTGCCAGCACCACTGTCGCCTGGCTCACCAGCCTGAAACTCACCGGGGCCATCTCTCAGGCCAGCTACGTCAACGCTCAGGTGAAAAGCCTTGATGACATGAAAGAGGATATCGAGCAGGGGATCGGAGATCTGCTTGCCTATGCTCTGGGTCGCGGCGCCAGTATCGGCGACCTGCGCGGAAATATCGAAGAGGTCGAGACCGAAGTCGCCATGGCGAAGGCCCGGTTTCTCGACATTCCTCTGACCATCGCCCGTCAGCCGGAGGTCTATGAGACCATCATGACGCTACCCGACATCTTGACCACACTGCACGGCCAGGTACAGCAGCTGGAAGCGGCGAGCCTTGAGATGCGCCAGCGCATGGCCTTTGCCACAGTTCTTCCAACCGTTCAGAAACTCCGCGACACGGTGAACGACATGCAGGACATGCTGGGCGTCACCCACGACGAGGTCAGCACCCGCATCGACGACCTTGCGGCCTTTGCCGAGCTGCCGCAGCTGATCGTCGGCCTGGTGGCCGTTCTGATCTCCACCGGCATCGCCTTTGCCTTTGGCCGCCAGCTCAGCGGGCCAGTTACCGGCGCCGCCCAGGCGGTTCAGCAGATTATGGACAAAGACTATAACCAGGAGATCCAGGGCCTCACCCGAAAGGACGAAGTCGGCAGCATCGCCCGCAACCTGCAAGAGCTGAAGGAAATCCTGCGCTCGGCAGAGGAAACCGACGCAAGAAACCGCGCCGAAAACGACCGTCGCGTGGCCTTGTTCCAGACCATGGGCGCAGCCATGAGCGGCCTGACGCGCGGAGATCTGGGGCAACAGATTGACGCCGAAGACTGGGCCGACCTGGGCGACACCTACGTCACCCTATGCGAGGATTTCAACGCGCTCTCAAGCAGCCTGTCTGGACTGGTGGAGGAACTCAAACAAAGCTCCGCCGCAGTCGAGCGCAACGCCCGCGAAATGGAGCAGATGTCGGACCAGATGTCGCAGCGCGCCGAAACCCAGGCCGCGACGCTGGAACAATCCGCTGCGGCGCTGGAAGAAATGTCAGCCAGCGTCCAATCCAGCGCAGCCCAGGCGCAGGATGCCGACCGCGAGGTCAAGGAAGGCCGCCAGCACGCGGAACAGGGTGGCAAGGTCATGGATCGCGCCCGCGAAGCGATGAGCGCCATCGCACACTCATCCGAGCAGATCAGCCAGATCATCACCGCTATCGACGACATCGCGTTCCAGACCAGCCTGTTGGCCCTCAACGCCGGGGTCGAAGCAGCCCGCGCAGGCGAGGCAGGCCGTGGCTTTGCCGTCGTTGCCTCCGAAGTCCGCAGCCTTGCCTTGAAGTCCGCGCAATCGGCGAACGAAATCAAGGAGCTGGTCACGGAAGCCGCGCAACAGGTGAGCGCAGGTGAGCGTCTGGTGCAGGACACTGGCGACACCCTAAGCCTGATTGCCAGCAGCGTTACCCGGGTCTCCGGCATGGTCTCGTCGATCGCCAATTCCTCCAGCGAACAGGCCCAGGGGATCAAGGAGATCAATTCCGGCGTTGCTCAGTTGGACCGGGTTACTCAGGACAATGCGGCGATGGTACAGGAAAGCTATGGCGCCAGCCGCCAGATGCGCGCCGAGGCAAGCCGCCTGAGCGAGCTGCTGCTCAGCTTTACCGGGCAGGCGCAGGAGGGAGCAGCCGTGGCTGCTGCGCTTGATGAGGCGGGAGAATTCGCTGAAACCGCTTGGCTTGATGAGGCCGATGACGACGAGCTGCTTTCCGCCGCCTGAACGCGGAAACACCTGATTGCGGCCGGTCCTGCACCGCGACGCGTCAGTCAAATCAAAGAGACCATACAAGCCGACCGGGACAACAGTCCCGGCCGGTTTTTCATTGCGCAGCACCGCCCGCAGATTGCCGACGGGTCTCTCACTGGAGCACAGTCTGTCCTGCGCTGCGGCCAGGGTCACAGCACTCCCCACAAGCCCTGGCTGCCGTTGCGATCATGACACAGGCGCGGACTGCGAAACAGAAACTGGCCGCGTTAATCATTTTGGGGATTCACAGAGTGATTCGGTTGTGGCATACAGGATGCAGACATCGAAACAATCGGTGCAAAAACAATACTTTGAGCAGTATCATACAGGCAAACTCAACGTGACCCGAAGCAATAAGCCGTCTCTCGGCGCATTCGCCTTCTTTTCCATCGCATTCGCGCTGAGCGCGTATTTTACCTTTGCGGCGGTGCAGGGCGATTTCGGGTTGTTCAGAAGGGTCGAGATCCAGGCAGAAGCCGAAGAGCTTCGTCAGGATCTCGATCTCCTTCAGGCTGACATCGATCGGATGGAAAACCGCACCCGGCGCCTGTCTGATGATTACCTTGATCTGGATCTTCTCGATCAGCAGGCCCGTTCCGTTCTGGGCATGCTGCGCGCAGACGAAATCGTCATTCGCTGATCCAGCACCTGCCTCACAAGGCTTACCCTCCCTTTACCAGTGCATGAAACCGGTTGTTGCTGCAGGCTCTTTGCCGTGCAACCATGGCGTCACGAAGATATGACCGCCCGGAATATGGGATTTTTATGCATTGTTGTGACCCCGCGTCATAAAAGCACTCGCCAGTCACAGCAAAATCGAATATGGATTAGTTTAACACTAAACTATCTGGCTTTGAGGGGAGTCCGCCATCATGGCTGCTAGGAAAAGCACCAAGAAACCAAATGTTTCCGCCGAAGACCTGACCCGCCACTATCGCGAAATGCTTCTGATCCGCCGATTCGAGGAAAAGGCCGGTCAGCTTTATGGCATGGGTCTGATCGGGGGCTTCTGTCACCTCTACATCGGCCAGGAAGCCGTCGTGGTCGGTCTGGAGGCCGCCGCGGAGGAAGGCGACAAGCGCATCACATCCTACCGCGACCACGGCCATATGTTGGCCTGTGGGATGGACCCGGATGGCGTCATGGCCGAGCTGACCGGCCGCGAGGGCGGCTATTCCAAGGGCAAAGGCGGCTCCATGCACATGTTCTCGAAAGAGAAGCATTTCTATGGTGGCCACGGTATCGTCGGTGCGCAGGTACCTCTGGGTGCCGGGCTTGCCTTTGCCGATAAATACAAGGGCAACGGCCGCGTAACCTTTGCCTATTTCGGCGATGGCGCCGCCAACCAGGGCCAGATCTACGAGACCTTCAATATGGCCGCCCTTTGGCAGCTGCCGGTGGTCTTTGTCATCGAGAACAACCAATACGCCATGGGCACCGCCCAGGCCCGGTCGACCTCCACACCCGAGTTGTTCACCCGCGGCGAGGCCTTTGGCATTCCCGGTGAGGCAGTGGATGGCATGAACGTGCTGACCGTCAAGGACGCAGGCGAGCGGGCCGTGGCCCACTGCCGCGCGGGCAAAGGTCCCTATATCCTTGAGGTGAAGACCTATCGTTATCGCGGCCACTCGATGTCGGACCCGGCCAAGTACCGGACCCGCGAGGAAGTCCAAAAGATGCGCAGCGAACGCGACCCGATCGAACAGGTCCGCGAAATGCTGCTGACCGGCAAGCACGCCAGCGAAGACGATCTCAAGGCGATCGACAAAGAGATCAAGGACATCGTCAACAAGTCTGCCGATTTCTCCAAGGAAAGCCCTGAGCCCGCCCTGGATGAGCTGTGGACCGATATCTACGCCGACGAAATTCCGCAGAAGAGCGCCTGAGGGAGAGATCAAGACTATGGCAACTGAAATTCTGATGCCCGCCCTGTCGCCGACCATGGAGGAAGGCACGCTGGCCAAATGGCTGGTCAAGGAAGGCGATACCGTGAATTCCGGCGATATCCTCGCCGAGATTGAAACCGACAAGGCGACGATGGAGTTCGAAGCCGTCGACGAAGGCGTGATCGGCAAGATCCTGATCGCCGAAGGCAGCGAAGGTGTGAAGGTCAACACCGCCATCGCCGTGCTGCTGGCCGAGGGCGAAAGCGCCGATGACATCGCCGATGCCGCACCTGCTGCCAAGGTGGAAGCGCCGACCGCAGAGGCACCTTCGGCGCCCGCTCCGGCCGCCGCTGCTGCCGCGCCCCAAGAGGCCCGGCAGGTGGACGAAACACCGGATTGGCCCGAAGGCACCACGCTTAAGCAGCAGACCGTGCGCGAGGCGCTGCGCGATGCGATGGCCGAGGAAATGCGCGGCACCGAAGAAGTCTACCTGATGGGTGAGGAAGTCGCCGAATACCAGGGCGCTTACAAGATCTCGCAGGGTCTGCTGGATGAATTCGGCGCCAAGCGCGTCATCGACACGCCGATCACCGAACACGGCTTTGCCGGGATCGCCGTGGGGTCGGCCTTTGGCGGGCTGAAGCCGATCGTCGAATTCATGACCTTCAACTTTGCCATGCAGGCGATCGACCAGATCATCAATTCAGCCGCCAAGACGCTGTATATGTCCGGCGGTCAGATGGGCTGCCCCATCGTGTTCCGCGGCCCCAACGGCGCCGCCGCCCGCGTGGGCGCCCAGCACAGCCAGGACTATGCCGCCTGGTACATGCAGATCCCGGGCCTGAAGGTCGCCATGCCCTACTCCGCCTCTGATGCGAAGGGCCTGCTGAAATCCGCGATCCGCGATCCCAACCCGGTGATCTTCCTTGAGAACGAGATCCTCTACGGCCGCTCCTTCGACGTGCCGGACATGGATGATTACACCGTTCCCTTTGGCAAGGCGCGCATCTGGCGGACCGGCGACGATGTCACCATCGTCTCCTTCGGGATCGGCATGCAATACGCGCTCGAAGCGGCGGACAAGCTGGCCGAAGAGGGCATCAATGCCGAGGTGATCGATCTGCGCACCCTGCGTCCGATGGATCTGCCCACGGTGATCAAATCGGTAATGAAGACCAACCGCCTTGTCACCGTCGAAGAAGGCTGGCCACAAGGTTCGGTCGGCAGCTACATCGCCTCCGAAGTGATGCAGCAGGCGTTTGACTACCTTGACGCGCCCATTGTGACCTGCACCGGCAAGGACGTGCCGATGCCCTATGCCGCGAACCTCGAAAAACACGCGCTGGTCACTACGGATGAGGTGATCGCCGCCGTGAAACAAGTGACCTACCGGTAAGGAGAGACAGCGATGCCCACAGAAATCCTGATGCCCGCCCTCTCTCCCACCATGGAGGAAGGCACGCTGGCGAAATGGCTGGTCAAGGAAGGCGACACCGTCGCCTCTGGCGATCTTCTGGCCGAGATTGAAACCGACAAGGCCACGATGGAATTCGAAGCCGTCGACGAAGGCGTTATCGGCAAAATCCTGGTGCCTGAAGGCAGCGAAGGGGTGAAGGTCAATACCGCCATCGCCGTTCTGCTCGCCGATGGTGAAAGCGCTGATGACGTGGACGCAGCGCCTGCCGCGAAGCCGGAAGTTTCCGCGCCAGAAACCGGCGTTGGAAACGATAATGGCGGCCCCAAGGAAGCCCCGGCCCCCACGACGGCGCCCGCTTCCCCTGCCCCGGCTGCGCCTGCCGCCGCCGACGGCAGCCGCATCTTTGCTTCGCCTCTGGCGCGGCGCATTGCGGCAGACAAAGGGCTGGATCTGGCTGCGATCAGCGGCTCCGGCCCGCGCGGTCGCATCGTCAAAGCCGACGTCGAAGGCGCTACAGCAGCACCAAAGGCCGAGGCCCAGCCTGCCGCTGCCCCCGCAACCGCCGCTCCGGCTGCTGCTGCCGCGCCTGCTGGTCCTTCTGCGGATGCCGTGGCCAAAATGTACGAAGGTCGCGATTACGAAGAGGTCAAGCTCGACGGTATGCGCAAGACCATCGCCGCGCGCCTCAGCGAAGCGAAACAAACCATCCCGCATTTCTACCTGCGCCGGGATATCCAGCTGGATGCGCTGCTGAAATTCCGCGGTGAACTGAACAAGCAGCTGGAAGGACGCGGCGTGAAGCTGTCGGTTAACGACTTCATCATCAAGGCGGTGGCCTTGGCGCTGCAATCGGTGCCCGAAGCGAACGCCGTCTGGGCCGGTGACCGGGTTCTGCAGATGAAAGCCTCGGACGTGGCGGTTGCCGTCGCCATCGAAGGCGGGCTGTTCACGCCCGTGCTGCAAGACGCCGACATGAAGTCGCTCTCCAGCCTGTCGACCGAGATGAAGGACCTGGCCACCCGCGCCCGCGACCGCAAACTGGCGCCCCATGAATACCAGGGCGGCTCCTTTGCGATCTCCAACCTCGGCATGTTCGGCATCGACAATTTCGACGCCATCGTGAATCCTCCCCATGCAGGCATCCTCGCGGTTGGCTCTGGCGTGAAAAAACCGGTTGTCGGTGCCGATGGCGAACTGAAGGTCGCCACGGTGATGAGCGTCACCATGTCCGTCGATCACCGCGTTATCGATGGCGCGCTTGGGGCAAACCTGCTCGCAGCCATCGTCGAGAACCTGGAAAACCCGATGGTCATGCTGGCCTGATCCAGGCAGCAGTTCCTATCACACCAAACAGGGGCCGGGCGGAAACGTCCGGCCCTTTTACATCCTCCAGCCCGGAGCTGGCGCCCAAAACAGCCTAGGCGAGCTTGTCGACCAGAATGGCATTCAGCGTTGATCCGGACCTGCGCAGAATCGCAAGCCTTTGAAACTCATCCGAATTCCAGAACCTTTGCGCATGGGCACGGTCGGGAAACTCAAGGATGAAAGCCGCATCGGGCAGCGGGTCGCTGCCTTCCATCATCTCCGGCTCGCCGCCCCGGACCAGAAACTCGCCGCTATGCGCCTCAACCACTTTGGGGATTTTGGCAAAATACTCCTCCATCCAGTCGCGGCTGTGGATTTGCATCTGCCCGATAATAAACGCTGTCATGCTGTTACCTCCCAGACCAGCAACACTGGACGAAAAGGCTAACGGCAAATCACCTCTGCACCAAACCTTCCCGACAAACAGGCGGAGTAAATACCCTGGCGAAACACCGGGCCTTGCAGACCATAAAAACAAAAACGGGGCGGCTTCCATTTGGAAGGCGCCCCGCTCCGTGCCCCTTACGGAGCCTGAATTACTCGCCGCTGGCCAGAACCTGGTTCATGCTGACCGAAGGCTGATCGCAACCAGCCTCACCAACGATCTTGGCCGGGACGCCTGCCACCGTCTTGCACGGGGGGACATCGTTCAGAACGACAGAACCGGCCGCAATGCGGCTGCAGTGGCCGATGCGGATATTGCCGAGCACCTTGGCTCCGGCACCGATCAGCACGCCATCCTCGATCTTGGGGTGACGGTCCTCTTCTTCCTTGCCGGTGCCGCCCAGTGTCACAGAATGCAGCATCGACACGTTGTCGCCGACCACGGCGGTTTCACCGATCACGATGGAGTGGGCGTGGTCGATCATGATGCCCTGGCCGATCTTTGCGGCCGGGTGAATGTCGACGCCGAAGATCTCCGAAATCCGCATCTGGAAGAAATAGGCCAGATCGTAATCGCCCTGTTTCCACAACCAGTGCCCGACCCGATAGGCCTGAACGGCTTGGTAGCCCTTGAAGTACAGGATCGGCTGCAAGAGCCGGTGGCAGGCCGGATCGCGTTCATAGACCGCCATCAGATCGGCGCGCGCCGCAGCAATCAGCGACGGGTCGGAGGCATAGGCTGCATCGACGATCTCGCGCAGAATCACCATCGACATCTCGTTCGAGCATAGCTTGGCCGCCACGCGATAAGACAGCGCCTTTTCGATGGTTGGATGGTGCAGGATGCAGGCGTGAATCAGACCGCCCATCAGGGGCTGTTTATCAACGGCCTCCTGCGCTTCGGTTGCGATGCCGTCCCAGACAGGGTCCAGCGGAGTAACGGCTTTGCGTGTCTTGATCATGGTGAGGCATCCTTTTCTCACATCAGACTACGTATCTAACGCAAGTTTGGCCAAACGCAAATTTGTGAAGAGAAGTATTTTCATTATGAATGGATCGCGGGGCAGACGTCCCATGCGTGGCGCACAGGCTTACCCTATTCGCCCATACACGGCGCGCAGGACCCGGATCGTGCAAGCAAGGTATTCGGCATCATCGAGCGGTGGCTCATCCGCCAGCGGAAACCGCCGTGCTGCCGCGCTGAGCGTGCCATCGCCCCATCTGGGGTGCAGCCCCATGCCCTGCTCCATATGGGCACAAGCCCGCGCGGCACCCGCAAACAGGCAGGCACAAAGGCGGGCGCGCTTTGCCTCGGGGACATGCAGCAGTGCGCGGGCGGCGGAGGCGATATCACCCGGCAAGACGGGCCGCCTCATGTTAGCGCCGCCCCGGCAGCAAGCCCGGCGCCGAACCGGTCAGAAACCTGCGCCACCTCAACCCGGTCCCCGGGCAATGCCCCATCCGCCACCTGCATCGCTACCGAGTAACTCCAGCCCGGCGCTGATAGGGTTACTTCCCGCAGAACCACGGGCCCGCGCAGGACGCGCAGCAGATATTCCTCACGCGCCTCTCCCAGCGGCACCTCCGGCAGGTCCCAGCTGTCGCCCTCGATCCGGGTGCGGCGGATCCAGCTGACCTGTATCGCCCCGCCCAGCGCGCCCTCTAGGCGCAGATGCACCGGCGCATAGGGGCGCAGGCCGTTGCCGTCAAAGGCCTCGATCCGGTGCACATAGCTTGGGTCTTCATAGCCTCGGCGCGCGGTTCCGATCCGGTAGTGACGCGCCCTTCGCCGCTGCGCCAGCGGCAGGTCGAGCTGGCGCAGGGTATCATCCAGCAGCACCACGAATGAGCCTTCGGGCCAGATATCGGGCATCAGCCCATCGCTGCCCAGCTGGCCGCGCAAACGCCCGCGCAGCAGATAGGTCTCGGGCGCCACCAGTTCGGCACTGCGGAACTGGAAAATCTCCCAATTGCCATTGCTGCCATCGCCGATTGCAGCCGCATTGGCCCCATTCAGCACGGCCAGCATATCGCGGCTTTGCAACTGCCTGAAGATCAGCTTGACCTGCAGGTCGGCGCCCAGATCCCAGCGCCCGACCGGCCCGCGCAGCAAGGGCGCCTGGGTGATCCCGACGACCGACCGGGCTGCGATCACCTCTTCCAGCGTGTAGCCTTCGTCGGCCTGCGCGCCGTAGACCGCGACACTGCCTGGCCAGGGCTGGGCGGTGATGGCCAGGTGCGGCGCATGCGGGGTTTCCTCGCCCGTCAGCAAGGGCAGATCCATGAACAGCGGCAGCACCGGCACGGGCGCTGCGAATTCATTGATGCCGGGCAGCTCCTCGGCGCTGGGGGATGGGATATAGACGCCGGGATCGATCCGCACCGCCTCTACCAGCTGCGCTTCGGCCATGTCGATACGATCCACCCGGTAAAGGGCGGGTGCGGCCTCGGAGCTCTCATTGCCCTGCCTCGCGCTCTCCCCCTCAGCGCCAGGGTCAGCAAAGCTCAGGGCAACCACATCCCCCACCGCTATATCCAACCGCGAGGGCGGCAGCACAAAGCGCGCGCTGTCGCGGGCGATGCGGGCCTCGATCAACCAGCGCTCTGCGATCTGGCGCGCTTCGGCGCGGGTGAGCACCATCGGCAGGTCGTGCTGGCTGATGGCATGGGTCGCCTGATCGGGCAGAACCGCCTCTTGTGCGGCGAGATCGTAATTGGCGCCCCATTCGGCATAGCGCAACCGTACCCTGCCCGTCAGCTCGGCCTCGGCGGCGCGCTGATGGGCAATCTTTCCTTCCACCTCGGAGCTGTCGACCAAATGCTGCGGCTCCAGCAGACACGCATCGGTGCCCGTGCGTGGCAGGAAGCGCAGGAGCCCATCCTGTTCGATCACATCAAAGCCATGGCGCAGCATCAGTGGTTGCAGCGCGGCGCGGGCAGTCTCTGTTCCTTCAAGGCTATAGCCATGCACGATCCCGTAAAGCGAGCTGACATCAGTCTCCCTCACTCCGGAGCGGTCGCAGATCTCACTCACCACCGACGACAGCGTGCGCTGGCCGACACGCCCGTTCAGCCAGTGCCCCCGCAGGTAGTTCTCCCCGTCACTCCAGACGTCGCTCGCGGCGGGAAAGACCGGAAAGGGCCGCGCGTCCCAGGCCCAGACATAGGCGTTATCCATATCCAGCATCGGCGCGTCATATTCTGCCGAGATGGGGTTGTTGGCCGGATCACTCCAATACCCCAGCATTGCGCGCAGGTATTGCAGCTGCATCAGGTCGTCCCGTTGGCCATTGGAATACTTCGGCAGTCTCGATTCCGAGCTTTTGGGATCAAGGAACTTGTTGGGCTGATTGGTACCCCGGTCGATGGCCGCGCAGCCAAGTTCCGTGAACCAGATCGGTTTGCTTTGCGGCTCCCACGCCGTGGGCAGCGGCTGACGCACGCCGCCGATCCGTTCGTGATGGGGATGGCCCCACCAGTTGCGCAGATCCTTGTAGCGCCAGATCCAGGGTTCCTGATGGGCGCCATCCGTGATTGGGGTGCGGATCTGGGCGGCTTCGGCCTCGGGCGAGTGGTAATACCAATCGTAACCTTCGCCGCCCTCGATATTGCCACGTAAGTAATCAAGATCGTAGATCGCGGGCACACCCGCGCGCGCGTCCAGATGGTCCATGCCCTGCCGCCAATCGGACAGCGGCATGTAATTGTCGATCCCAATGAAATCCACCTCCGGATCGGCCCAGAGAGGATCCAGGTGGAAATAGCGGTCGCCTTCCGGGCTTTGGTAGCCCCAGTATTCCGACCAATCCGCCGCATAGCCAATCTTGACTTCTGGCCCCAGGATCAGGCGTACCTCGGCGGCCAGCGCCCGCAGGGCCGTCACAGCCGGAAATCCGCTGACGCCCCGGATCTGGGTCAGTCCCCGCATTTCCGAACTTATGCAAAAAGCCGCCACCCCGCCCGCTGCGGCGCAAAGCGCGGCATTGTGCAGAATGAAGCGTCTCAGCCCCCAGTCCTCGGGTCCACTATAGGTGACCGTGCCATCGCCAATGGTGAAATCACCGGCCGAGGCCTGCCCCATGAAGGCGGCGACTTCGGCATCGGCAGCGGCGCTTTGATCCGGGCTGCCCTCGCGACCCGGCGCCACCGACAGTGTGATGCGGCCCCGCCAGGGCAGATGCGGCTGGTCCGGATTATCGCTCCATGGATCCGGCAGACCATTGCCCTCGGCCTGATCCATCAGGATGAAGGGATAGAACATCACCCGCTGCCCGGCAGCGTTCAGCGCATTGATCGCCTCCACCACCGCCGCATCGGCTGGGGTGCCGCCATAAAGGGGATTGTCGTCTTCGTCCTTCGGCACCTCCTCGGCGCTGCTGCGATCCTGTCCTGAGACTTGCCAGGGCATTCCGACGCCCTCGGCCAATTTCTGCTCCACCTTGGGTTTGATCCGGCACTCTCCGCAGCGCAGGTCATCGCCGAACCACGACACGATCAGCGAGGCGGCCCCGCAAGCCGGGAGTTCTTCTTCAAGCGCCGCAAGCGAGGTCAGAAGGTCGGTCTGCCCCGATGGCGAGTGGGTATTGGCAGCGCGCATATCACCAGGCCCACCGGAGTAGTTCACTGCGCTGCTGGCCAGCGCATATTCGCCCGTCCCGGGCATCAGCGCCACGCCCCGCACCAACTGCGCCGGATCAAGGGCGAATTCCGCACCGCCAGGCTGTGCGCCACGTATCACCTCAAACGAGAACTGCGGCACCCGGTTGCCAAAGCCATCCAGCGCGATGTTCTCCATCACCACATAGGCGGTGCCGCGATAGGCAGGTACCTTGCCCGCGCCCTCGATGGCCTCCATCACTGGATCGGGCGCTTGATCCGGGGTGCCGCGATAGACCGTCATGTTGAGATCCAGCGGCGAGACTTCCTCCCCATCGGCCCAGATCCGCGGCACCGAGGCGATCTCCCCTTCACACAGGGCAATCGCCAGCGAGACCGAATAGCTGTAGCGCGTGACGCTGGGCTGCCTTGGCCCGCCCTTGCCGCCGCCCGTGGTGGTGGTACTTTCCTGAAAGTCAGAAGCCCAGATCACCTGCCCGCCAATACGGGTGCGGCCCAGAACCTGCGCGATGGGTCGGCCTTCGCTGGCCTGGGTCAGGCGGAACTCGCTGACCTTGCCGGTTTCCACCGGGTCCGACCCGGCGCCAAGCAACCGTTCGTCAATAGCCCTCCCCAGCGTTGCGCCCACAGCCCGGCCAATCGCGACCGAGGACAGCCCCGCCACCGTGCCACCCACGGCCCCGCCGATTGCGGCGCCCGCCGCAGAAAGAAGAATGGTCGCCATCAACTCACCTCATCGGGAAATGCAAAACGCGCCACAATACGGCGCTGCCAGGGGCCGGTCAGCGCGCTCTCAACGACGCCGCGCGCGCTATAGGCATGAATGAAACGGGGCTGCCCCTGTGGCACCTCTGGCGCGCCCGTTGCGGATTGAATGCCAAGGTGTTTGGCCACGGCCCCGGCGCGCATGCGAAACAACAAGACATCGCCGACCTCGCAGGCGGAGAGCGGTTTTGCCCGCAGATAACGCTGGGCCGCCTGCCATAGGCGTTCCTCGGCCTGCGGTTCGAACCAGTCCATCGTATAGGGCGGCAGCGGCGCCGGTTCCTGCGCGCAGTGTGCCCGCCAGATCCCCCGGATCAGCCCCAGGCAATCGCAGCCCGCACCCCGGCAACTGGCCTGATGCACATAGGGCGTACCGATCCAGTCCCGGGCGGTCTTGGCAATATCCGCGCCTGTCACCCTTCCGCCCGTCATCGGCGGCTGCCGCCGGTATTGGCGCCAGTCGAGCGCGGCACCGACATCACCCAGTCCTCTCCGGGGATATCGGGAAAGCCCTGAAAGTTGATGAGGTTGTCGAATTTGAGGCGGCAGGTCTCCATCCGCTTGTCACAGCCCGCATCAAGCCGCAGTAGATCACCAGGCGCCACCGGCGCGCGCAGCGGCTCCCACAGTTCGATCAGGCGGCCCGTGGCATCGCTGCGGTCCTGTTTGATCGCGCTCCACAGCCCCTCAGCCGCGCCCGTCAGCACCGTCAGGCGCCCACGGGTAAACCAATCGGGTTCAAAGCCTGCCAGATCCTCCCAATAGAACAGGCGACCTTCCTCGTTGCGCTCTATCGCGCGGGTCTCGCTATAGCCGGGCAAGTCCAGATCGAAGCGGCAGGTGTCATCGCCCAGAACCGCGCTGCAAGGTTTCTGATAGACCCGGCCCAGCGGGCGGTTCAGTGCCTCGCTCAGCCCGCGCAACTCGGCCTCAAAGGCACTGCCCGCGCGGCGCAGCTCTCCGATCGATCCGCGAAACTGCAGCCAGCGCAGCGACAGGTCCTGCCAGTTCACCAGCCAGCAGCGCACATCCGCCGGATCAAACCGTCCCGCCTCGATATCCTCGGCCCGCAGCGTGGTATCGGACAGCGCCCCCAGCGCCTCGGTATTGTCCACCGACAGGCCCGTCGCCTGTTGCAGCGTTCGTGCGGTCAGCCCGCTGCCCGCCTTGAACGTCATCCCGTCAAAAGCCAGATCGCAGTCGTGATCGGTAAAGCCAAAGAATTCGCCATCCCGGCAGGTCAGCCCCCAGGCGCGGCAGAGGGTTGTAACACCAGTGGCGAGGTGATCCAGAAAGGGTTGCGAAGGCCCGGCCATCAGATCCGCACCTCCACAATCGGCACATCCGGCACATCGCCCGCCTGAAAGGAGGCGACGCTGGTCAGGATCTGATCGGTGTCAAACCGCACCGGCACGTCGAATTCAAAGCCCGCGACGACCTCCAGCCCGGATTCGGGCGGATAGGCCAGCGTGATTTCACCCGTCGCGGTGTCGAGTTCGTAATCGACGCTCTCGCGCAATTCCTCCTGCTTCACGCCCACGCGCACCGTTCCAGCCACCGGTTTGGCAATCGGGCGATGATAGAGTGATGTGCCGGAGCGATAGGACTTCACCAGCTGGAACCGCGTGGTCTGCCCGTCGCCTGTGCCGATCACCTCGTCCCGGAAATCGACTTCTGCGCTCGCGCGGGCGGATTTGTAATCCGACCAGTCCTTCCAGCGAAAGCCGTACATCTGCCCCTGACGCGCCTCGAAAAAAGCGATCAGAACCTCGATATCCTCAAGCGAGCGCAGACCAAGCCCGGCATCATAGCGGCGCCGCGAATGCGCCCAGGGGGTGTTGCGCTCCTCATGGCCATTGGCGAGCGTGACGATATCAGTGCGCCGCTGCGGACCGCCGACCGAGCCGAAGCTGAGCGAGGCCGGAAAGCGGACATCGTGGAAATTCATCGGAATACCCCCTTTTGGGATCTGTCGTTGGGTAGATCAGGCGGCGCGCAGATCAGCGATTGCGGTTGCCTCGCGACAGGGCGCGGGACAGGCGCGCGGCGATCTGCCCTTCGCTGCGGCGGAACCCGGCCACATCTGGCGTGGTAATGTTCATCACCACCTGCGTTGCACCGCTGCCGGAACTGGTGACGCCAAGCGATCCGTCGGCGGTGCGGCGCAGTGGCAGAATCGCCTCTGGCCCCGCTTCGCCCATCAGCCCGGTGCCGCCACGCATGGGAAACATCGTGGCGCCACTGACCACGCCGCCCCGGGCAAAGGGCATCACCCGCCCCTGCGAAAAGGCAGCGCCATCGGCAAAAGGCAGTATGTCACTGACCAGATTGCCGACACCGCTGGCCAGAAGCCCACCCACATGATCGGTGACCGGGCGAATAGCGGCGTTATAGCTGGTTCGGATCATCGAGCGCGCAACGGTATCCAGCGCGTCCGACAGGCTCTTGCCATCAAACACCAGCCCCTCAAAGGCGCGACGCAACCCACGTGACATGCCGCGTTCAAGGCTTTGCACATCCTTGCCCGTCGCGGCAAAGGCCTGGCGCACCCGGCGCAATTCCGTGTCGAAACTGGCCGCCATGCCGGCGGCATCCCCCAGCGCATCGCCCAATGCCTCGCTACGCAGTTCC
Organism: Pseudophaeobacter sp. C1-32P7; assembly: GCF_041008775.1. NCBI lineage: Bacteria > Pseudomonadati > Pseudomonadota > Alphaproteobacteria > Rhodobacterales > Roseobacteraceae > Pseudophaeobacter > Pseudophaeobacter sp. C1-32P7. The sequence goes on from NZ_JAXGFR010000012.1 coordinate 122,025, forward strand.
AGTTCGGCGATTTCACTCTCCGCCATGGTCAGGGTCCTTTGCTCTCGGAGTGTCTGGAAAGGCGGCCATCAGATCCTCAAGCCCTGCACGGTCCAGCGCCCCGCCAGCGCCCGCAGGAGTCAGCATCAACCGCAACTCGGCCGGGGTCAGGCGCCAGAAGGTATCGGGGCTAAGGCGCAGACCAACCAGGCCGACACGCATCAACGCGGGCCAGTCAAAGCCGCTCATGCCTCTGTTCCGGGAAGCGAGAAACTGCCCACCAGCAGCTGCGCCGCCACCCGCGCTGCACCCATCGGTCCCGCCGCGATATCGGCCTGGGCCAGTTCCTCGGTGCTTAAGGAATTGCCGCCGCCCTCAAGACCCGCCACCAGCAGGGCAAGGATATCGCGGGCGGAAAACCGCCCCGCTTCGAACCGTTGCACCAGATCGACGAGGCTTCCCTCTGCAAGGCTTTGCTCCAGCCCGGCCAGGGCGCCAAGGGTCAGCTTCAGCACGTAAGGCGCGCCGTTGATGGTGATTTCCACCTCGCCTCTGTAGGGGTTCGCCATGGGTCACACCGCGGTAAAGCTGAGCATCCCGGCGCTGGCCAGCGCCAGCTCGTAGGTTGCCTCGCCATTGTGGGTGCCCGCATAATCCAGCGAGGTCACCTGAAACGGGCCTTCGATGATGCCGAAATCGGGGATCACCACCTTAAAATCCGGGGTGATCCCGTCAAAGAACAGCTGCCGTGCCCGCTCATCCGTTCCCGCATCGCGAAACACCCCAGAACCCGAAATATTAGCCGAGCGCACCCCGGCGCCAGAAAGAAGCTCCCGCCAGCCGCCCTGGCTTTCAAGGCTGGTCACATCGACGCTTTCGGCGTTGAAACTGATGCGGGTGGCGCGCAGTCCCGCGATGGAATCGAATTGCCCATCGCCGGTCATATCCACCTTGATCAATAGATCCTTGCCATTCTGTGCACCCATTAGGTCACTCCACTATTGTTTAAATTAAAGAACCGGCAGAGCAGCGTTCAGCTGTCTTCGACCCGGGCGGAAAACCGCAATACGATGCTACGCCCGCCGCCACTGAGCCGCTGTGCCGCGGCACGGTCGAACCAGAGGCCCACCAGCCGCCCCCGGCTCAGCAGCAGCGGCGCATCGCTCAATGCATCACAAACCGCCGCCGCCACGGATTTTGCATGGGCAAATCCGGCGGTGTCAGAAAACACACGAACCGTGAACCGGTGCCGCGCCCCGGCTCCTGTAGCATCCGAGCGATCCTCGACCTCCTCTGGCCCCAGAGCCACGTAGGTCTGTGGCAGGGTACCCGACGGCAGTGCATCATAAAGATCGCTGCCGATGAGAGCGCTTAGCGCCGGGTCCGCCAGCAGATGCTGATAGACCGCGGCCTGCAGCGCGGCGGAAATGGCATAGCTCATGCGCCCAGCTCCTCGACCGCGAAACAGGTCAGATAGCGCGCGCCGGGATCGGATTCGCTTACCGCATCGATGCGAAACCGGCGGGTGCCTTCGCGAAGCCGCTGATCGGGACGCGGCCGCGCCGTCGCCCCCACCGGGGCGGCCCGGACAGTGATGCGATAGCGTTGCAGCGACAGGCTGCCGCCCTGCTGGTCTGCGTTGCGCCCACTAAGCGCCGTGACCTCGGCCCAGAGGGTGCCAAGCGCACTCCAGCTTTCGACATATCCACCGGCGCCATCGGGCAGACGCCGCGGGTCCTCCAGCACCAACTGCCGGGACAGATGCGGGCGGCGCGACGCCCCGGTCATTGCACCGCCCCCAGGGACAGGCGTATGGCGCGATAGCGTTCGATCAGGCTGGTGACACCAAATGGCATGCAACCGCCGTGCAGGCCGGTATCCCCGCGGTATTCGTAGTAATGCGCCGCCAGCATCAGAACCGCCTGCGCCAGATCGGCAGGCAAGCCGCCCCAGTCCGGCGCCAGCCCGGCCTCGAAAACGACCCGCACCGAACCGCCCTTGACCACGATGGGCAGGAACCCGCGTTGCGGGCAGAGTTTGGGATGATGGGTGTCGCGCTCCAGCCGGTAGAGTGCGGGGTCCACAATCATTTCGCCGCCCTCGGCATCCCGCATCACAATCTCGGTCACCGAGGTCACCGGCGCGACCGGCAGGACCTCTGCCTCTGCGTTGCGCCAGCGCGGCAGCTCCCAGGTGAAGCTGCGTGTTATCAGGACCTTGCCGCACCGCGCCTCGATCGCAGAGAGAGCCGCGCGCAAGAACCCGTTCAGAACACCATCCTGAAGGCTGTCTTCGGAAAACCCGGAGCCCAGCCGCAGGTGCGCCTTGAAGGCCTCCAGCGGCAAGGCGCTGTCCGGCAGCGGCGCCACATCGGTCAATATCATCACATTTCTCCGCACTTCCCGGCGTCCTTATGGCTTTGTCTGATCGCTGCAGCGGGCGCACATCCTCCCTGCCGCTCGGACGGAGGGGGAGCAGCTGGACGACAGGGAGTATCTGACATGCGCCCGCCGACGGGTCCGGGCTGCCGGTCCCGTCATCGGTCCCGGGCGGTTAGCTCAGGCCGAATTTCATCAGTTTGATGGCCGCAAAATCGCTGACATCACCGCCGATGCGTTTGGTGGCGTAAAACAGCACATGCGGTTTGGCGCTGAAGGGATCCCGCAACACCCGGAGGTCGGGCCGCTCGGCAATGGTGTACCCGGCCGCAAAATCGCCAAAGGCCACCGCGTAGCTGTCCGAGGCCACATCGGGCATGTCCTCGGCCACCAGCACCGGATAACCCATCAGCCGCGCCGGTTCGCCCGCCGCCAGACCGTCGGACCACAGGAAGCGGCCGTCAGCGTCCTTCAGCTTGCGGATCACCCCGGCGGTCTTGGAATTCATCACGAAGGTCGCGTTGGCCCGGTAGCGCGCCCCCAGCGCATAGACCAGATCGACAATCGCATCTCCCGTGCCGATGCTGCCATCGGTGCCCGTCGCCACATAACCAAGGCTGCCCCAGCTCCAGCTGCTATTGTCGACCGCCGGGTGCGTCAGAATCCCGGTGGGTTTGTCGATCCCGTCACCGCTCAGAAAGGCCGCCGCCTCGGAGCGGGCGAATTTGTCGGCGATACGCCCGGCCAGCCAGCCTTCGATGTCAAAGGCGCTGTCGTCCAGCAGCCGTTGCGAAGCCTTGGGCAAGGCGCTGAGTTCATGCAGCGGGATGGTGATCCGGTCAATGGAGGGCGTGCCGGTTTCGACCGTGGGATCAGTCTCACTGGCCCAGCCTGCCTCCACATCCGTATGATCGATCAGCACATCGAACGAGGTCGCCTCGACATTCACGACCGAGGCCACGGCCCGGATCGAGGCTGTCGATTGCAGCACCGATTTCACCGTGTCCGCCGTTTGCGGATCCGCCAGGTAGCCGCCATCGCTGTTGACCACGGTGGACAGGGATTTACCGTCGAGATCCAGCCCGCGCAACGCGCTCTCATCCCCTGATCGCAGATAGCTGCCAAAGGCCTTTTGATGCGGGGCGCCAATGTCTTCGCCTGCCGCCAGTTGCGGTCGGTTCACCACCTGAGATTTTCGATCCAGCATTGTCATTCGCGCATCCACCTGTTTCAGTTTTTCCTGCACTTCACCCCGAAACCCCCTGAAGTCTTTGACAAAGCCGGAAACTGCCTGCCGGACTTCCTGCGCCAGAGGCGCCGTTTCTCCGGTGTCAGCCGGACTGTTGTGATTGCTCATCTGCCTGTCCTGTGTTGTGAAAGTCTTGCGAGCCCGGGATCCCCTCGGCTTCCGCGCAGGCACCGCGCAGCTCAGCCGCGAGGGTCCGCAGAGCCTCATCTGCGCCACGCCGCGATTTTGCCGACACCCGGGCCGTCGCCAGCATCGGGAAGGTCACCAGCGAAACCTCCCAGAGATCCAACTCGGTCAGATGCCGTCCGCCCCCGGCCCGCCGGATCGCCTTGACCGTGCGATAGCCAATCGACAGCCCGTCAATGGCCCCGGCCGTGATCAGGGACACCGCTTCTGCGCCGCGGCGGGTATCGGTCAGGACCCGGCCGCTGACCCAAAGGCCACGCGCATCTTCGCGTACCTCGTCCCAGACCCCAATGGGCTGCGCAGGATCGTGCTGCCACAGCATCTTGACCTTGCAGTCCCGCGCGGCCAGCGCCTGTAACGAGGCACCATAGGCCCCGGGCATCACCACATCGCCTCCCTGATCGACCTCACCAAACAGGCTGGCGTAGCCCCGGATGACATTGTCCGCCGCAAGGGCAAGCCCGCCGCCGCCTTGGGCAAACTTATGTTCCAATTCCATTTCAGGTGGCATGCAATACTCCCGATAACACTCTGAATTTGTGATCAAAGACCAACCAGAAAGGATTGAAACGCCTGCGCCAGGATCACCGCGGCGACGCCGTAAACAGTCAGCCACAGGCGTTTTTCCAACCGTTCCATCATCTGCTCCATCCGCTCCAGCCTGCGGTTCATCGCCTGGTTCTGAATCTCGGTGACGCGTTCATGGGCCGACAGCCGCAATCCCGGAGAACAATCAAACGGAGGCAAGGGTATCTCAGACATCCGTCTCTCCCTCTGCTAGCGGCGGCAGGCCCAGCAGGCGGCGTTTTTCATCCCGGCTCAGGAAATCGGCGCGGGAGATCCGGCGCCACTGCGCCTCGCGCTCGGCCGCAAGGGCCGTCACCTGATCAAGATCCGGTTTCAGCACCAGCGCCTCACCCGTGAATCCCGACAGCCAATCCGACAGCGCCGTTGCCACGCGACCCGCAAGCGGCAGCACGGTCAGCCGGTAAAAAGCGCGGTTTGCCTCTTGATAATTGGCGTAGGCAGCGTCACCGGGCAGGCCCAGCAGCATCGGCGGCACCCCGAAAGCCAGGGCGATTTCCCGCGCGGCGGCTTCCTTGGTTTTCTGAAATTCCATGTCCGAGGGCGAAAACCCCATCGGTTTCCAGTCAAGGCCGCCTTCCAGAACCATCGCGCGGCCAGCATTGCGTGCACCCTGGAAATTCGTTTCAATTTCATCGCTTAACCGTCGAAATTGATCCTCAGGCATCATGCCTTGCCCATCGCTGCCGGACCAGACCAGCGCCCCGGATGGACGCGCAGCGTTATCCAGCAGCGCCTTGGACCAGCGCGAGGCGGCGTTGTGAACGTCCACAGCCGTCGCGGCGGCCTGCAAGGGTGCAAGCCCGTAGTGGTCGTCCTGCGGGTGGAAACTGCGGATGTGGCAGATCGGGCTGCGGGTGCCAGTGGCGGCAAACCGGTGCTTGCGCCCGCCCACCGCATAGTCATAGGCCACCGGCCAGCCATCGCCCCCGGGAACGACGCTGATCCGGTCTGGGCGCAGCACGTGCAGCTCCGCCGGTAGTCCCTCCTCCCCGGCTACCGCCTCAACGTAGGCATTGCCAGACAGCAGGATATACCCAATCAGCGCCTCGATCAGGTCCGAGCGGGATTGCGCCGGGTTCGGCCGTGCGAGCAGGGTCAGCAGCGGATGGTGATCATAGCGTTGCGTCGCATCCTGCAAGACCAGCGGCAAAGACGCGGCTGCCTCGGCGATCAGTTTGACGGCGCGAAATCCCACTGGATTGCCTGCAAAACCGCTGCGGGTCAGCGAGACGGCGTCGCGCGGACTCCAGCTGACACCGCCCAGCCCGTGCCAGTTCACCACGCGGGCCGCCGCGCTTGCTTTCTGCTGCACCGGTGGTTCGGCTGCCCGTGTCTTGCGCCGCAGGAGGTCAAAGACCATGCTGCACTCCTCATGCTTGATCGGGCCAATCCGCCCTTTGCTGAGAAACAGTTGTGCCTGAGGGGAATGAAGATCCACGAAGTGCCGCGCCCGCCGGGGGCGCAACACCCCGGCCCCCGGATCAGAGCAGACGCGCCCGTGGCAGGCGCAGAGAGGCGGCAGGACGGATCATCAATTCGTGCAGGGCCCAGACCAGCGCATCCAGCCGGTCAGGCGATCCCTGGCCCAGATATCCCCGCGCCGTCATCTGGCACATCTGATCTTCCAGCGCAGCGAGCCCCTGCAGATGCGCCACCCGTCCCTGTTCATAAAGCGCCGCCACCGGTTCCGCCCGCGCCGCCTTGCCGCGCGCGGCGTGCAGGGCGCGAAAGGGCACCATTGGATCCACTTGCCGCAATACGCTTTCGACCAGTGCGCCGCCCTGATTAACCTCGGCCACCAGCCGGTCGGCGTCGAATTCCTCGCGCGCACGGATCGCCGCCTGGGCCCAGGCCAGCGGCTGCGCGCCCTCCTGTGTGCGGTCGGCCAGCACGAAGGCGCGCCAATCCTGCGGCGGCCCGTCGGTGATGGCACCGGCCACCACAATCCCACAGGCGTCCGAGGATTTTCCGGCGCTGACAGCGGGGTCCACCGCCACCACCACCCGGCTCAGCCGCGGCGCAGTCTCGACCCGGCCCCTCTCCAACTGTTCCGCCGACCAAAGCGCCCCCTCCACATCCGAGAGCAGCACCCCGTCCAGTTCCTGCCGCCCCAGCCGCGACCCGGCATAGCGCGCCCGTACCTCCGTCAGGAATGAGGGCGCCAGATGGGCCCGGTTAGCCTCGGTCGCGGCGTGGCTTTGTACCGTGCTGTCCCGCGCCAGCAAGTCCCGCAGCAGCCGTGTGTTGCGGGGCGTTGTGGTGACGCAGACCTGCGGGTGCGTGCCAAGCCGCAAGGCAAATTGCAGCATGTCCCAGCAATCCCGGCCCTTCTTCCACTTGGCCAGCTCATCCGCCCAGGCCGCATCAAACTGCGGGCCGCGCAGCGCCTCGGGATCATGGGCGGAAAAGGCCTGCGCCATCGCACCATTGGCCCAGATCAACTTGCGCTCGCTCGGCTTCCACGTCGGACGGCGATCCGAGGGAGAGCAAGCCAGCAACCCGCTGTCGCCGTGGATCATCACATCACGCACCTGATCGTATGTCTCGGCAATCAGTGCAACGCGCCGGGACTTTCCTTCGGCCAGGGGCGTCGCCCCCTCGACCTGCGCCCGCAGCCATTCTGCGTCGGCCCGCGTCTTGCCCGCCCCGCGCCCCCCAAGGATCACCCAGCACCGCCAATCCCCCTCTGGCGGCAGCTGATGGGGATGGGCCCAGACCTCAAACAGATAGGGCAGCGCCCGCGTGGCCTGATCACTCAGTCCCTCCAGAAGGCGGCTCTGCAACTGCAGCGGCACGGAGGCAATCCAGGCGGCGGCAGATTTCAGCCCGGGCCTTTTCAAGGTCGAGTTCAGCATCGCCTGCGGCAGTGTCATGGGTTCGCTCTGCAATCAACTTCTCCACTTTCTGGCTGTCCCGGATCAGGCTTTCGAGCTTCGCCACCTGCTGCCGCTCTCCCTGTGTCAGCGCAACTGCACCGTTCTGCATCAGGGAGTCGTGCAAGCCCTCCGCCTCGTTGCGCAGCCGCAGCAGCGAGGCCTGCAAAGACCGCAACAGATCGCGGACAGGCCGATACTCATCGGCGGAGTCTGGTGTTGTCATGGGAATAATCGGGCCTCATACGGAAATGCTCCGGATGAGAGAAAGAAAAGACGGCCGCCGACATGCGCTGCGGGGCCGCCAAGTTTCCTTCCAACTGCAGCTCAACTTATACGGGTTTCCGCCCATCATGTCAAGCGCTGCAGCAGGTTGGCAGAACGGCGGCGCCAATCCTTGTTAGGCTTTGCGGCCCGTCGGATGCAAAGCGACCGGGTATGCCGCGGTACGCACGCAAAGAAAAAGGGCACCGAGGCGCCCTTTTGTATCACTGTGAATTTGTCGTCCGCCGCTGGGTGCCAGCGTCAGATAAAGGACACCTCAATCACTGCTACGCTCTGCCTCGATCTGACGCCACTTGACCACGTTGCGGTTGTGCTCGGCCAGGGTTTCGGCAAAGGCATGGCCGCCCGTGCCATCGGCGACGAAGAACAGGTAATCCGTTTCATCCGGATTGACCGCGGCCTCCAGGCTGGCAAAGCCAGGATTGGCGATCGGGGTCGGCGGCAACCCTTCGATGACATAGGTATTCCAAGGCGTTACCCGGCGCAGCTCGCTTTGACGCAGACCACGTCCCAGCACGCCCTCGCCCTGGGTGACGCCGTAGATCACCGTCGGGTCGGTCTGCAAACGCATGCCGCGTTTCAGACGGTTGGTAAAGACGCTGGCCACCTGCCCGCGTTCCTCGGCAACACCGGTTTCCTTTTCGATGATCGAGGCGAGGATCAGCATCTCTTCGGGCGTTTCCACAGCAGCATCCGCAGAGCGGCCTTCCCAGGCGGCATTGATGCGCAGGACTTGACGTTCTTGCATTGCTGCAAGGATCGCTGCCCGCTCATCACCGGGCGTGACCTCATAGCTGTCCGGCGCCAGCATGCCCTCGGGCGGGCGCTCACCGGGATCACCTTCAAGGATATCCATGGACTTTAGCGCCTCGGTCACCTGCCAACTGGTCACACCTTCGGCCAGTGCGATGCGGAACCGGGTATCGGCTTCGGCCTTTTTCTCAAGGTATTCGGCGGGCGCTTCGTCCTCGGCGGGGTTGAACTCTGCCCGCTCCACGAACCGGTTGCTGGCCGGATCCAATTCGCGCACCTCAGCCAGAACCCGGGTGACGCCGACGCGATAGACGATCTCGGTGCCGCAGGTGCTGGCGCCGCCACGGGTGATCTGATCGACGATCTCCTCCATCGAGGCGCCGGGTTGTACCAGGTAGCTACCTGCCTTCAGCAGCGATGCCTTGTCGCTGTATTTAACACCAACCCGGAACAGGGCCCCGGAGGTCACCGCGCCCTGATCCTCCAGCGTGCGGGACACGCGGGTCATGTTGGAGCCGCTTTTGACGCGCAGGCAGATGGCCTGCTCCAGCGGTCCCTCAGAGGTGTATTGCGACTGGCCCCACATGATGACGCCGCCCAAGAGGAACAACGCCACGATGAGGACCGTCAGCATGTTGGAGGCCAGTGCGCGCCACATTTATTTCGGCTTTCCGAAGATCACCGAAGCATTGGTGCCGCCAAAACCGAAGGAGTTGGACAGGGCCACGTCGATCTTGCGTTCGCGTTTGGCGTTGGGCGCCAGATCGACCCGGCTTTCGATGGCGGGGTTGTCCAGGTTGATGGTCGGCGGTGCCACCTGATCGCGGATCGCCAGGATCGAGAAGATCGCCTCGATCGCGCCGGCCGCACCCAGAAGGTGACCGGTCGACGATTTGGTGGAGGACATGGTGACATTGCCCGCGTGATCGCCCAGCATCCGCTCAACCGCGCCCAGCTCGATGGTGTCGGCCATGGTCGAGGTGCCATGTGCGTTGATGTAATCCACGTCTGTCGGCTTCAGGCCCGCATTGGACAGCGCGGCCCGCATGGCGCGCTCGCCACCCTCACCCGATTCCGACGGGGCGGTGATGTGATAGGCGTCGCCCGACATGCCGTAACCCAGGACCTCGGCATAGATCTTGGCGCCGCGCGCCTTGGCGTGTTCGTATTCTTCCAGCACCACCACGCCGGCGCCCTCGCCCATGACGAAACCATCGCGGTCCTCATCATAGGGGCGGCTCGCGGATTGCGGATCGTTGCCGTATTTGGTGCTGAGCGCCTTGCAGGCGTTGAAGCCCGCGATGCCGATCTCGCAGATTGCCGCCTCGGCGCCGCCGGCGACCATTACATCGGCGTCGCCTGCCCGGATGATACGGCTGGCATCACCGATGGCGTGCGCGCCGGTGGAACAGGCGGTGACGACCGAGTGGTTCGGGCCGCGGAAGCCATAACGGATCGACACCTGACCGGAGGCAAGGTTGATCAGCGAGCCAGGAATGAAGAAGGGAGAGACACGGCGCGGACCGCGTTCCTTGATCAGAACCGCGGTGTCTGCGATCGAGCTGAGCCCGCCGATGCCGGAGCCAATCATCACGCCGGTGCGCAGCAGGCTTTCCTCATCGCTTGGGGTCCAGTTGGCATCCTTGACGGCCATATCCGCAGCCGCCATGCCATAGAGGATGAAATCATCCACCTTGCGCTGTTCCTTGGGGGCAAGGAACTCATCGGGGTTGAAGGTACCATCGGTGCCATCACCGCGCGGGACTTCGCAGGCATAGGTGGTGGCGACGCCGCTTTCATGGGCATCGAACAGGGTGATCGGCCCGGCGCCGGATTTACCTTCCAGCAGACGCGACCATGTTTCTTCTACCCCGCTGGCCAAAGGGGTAACCAGGCCAAGTCCGGTGACAACTACTCGACGCATTCCATGCTCTCCTCTGCCTCGGCATTTTTCGCCCATCCAGATACCTTGGATTTACCAAAAGGTGCAAGAGCGCCGACGCAGGTCCGCGCAGATGGGCCGGTCGGACTGTATTGTCGGAGAGCCACCAAAGAAAAACACCCTACGGCCTGCTGCGCCGAAGGGTGTTTTCATTTCTTTTCAGCAGACTAGGCGACTGACCTATCACCTTGGTAGCCCGGAGCATCCGCCGCCGGAGCCCGCAGAGCGCCGAAATAACGACCGCGTCATCGGTGCTTTAGCGAAATTCCGCGACGGGTTCGGGTTGCGGACGGGCGGTTTCCAGCGCTTCCTCAAGCGTCAGCGTCTTGCGGAACAGCGCCCGCCCGACCAAGGCACCGGCAATATTGGGGATGTATTTCAACCGCGAAATGTCATCCACGTTGCGCACCACGCCGCTGGCGATGACCGGCGCTTTCGCCTCGGCTGCTAGGCCGGAAATCAGACCCAGCTGCGCCTCGACCTCGGACATGTCGCTGTCGATATCGGTGACCAGGATTGCCGCGAAAGGCGCGTTTTCAAAGGCGGCGATATAGGCTTCGGGAGAGAACGCACCGGATTGACGCCAGCCTTCGGTCATCACCTGCCCCTGCCAGACATCCACCGCGAGCACGATCTGATCGGGGTGTTGCTTGGCCAATTCGCTGACCAGCGCCGGATCCCGCGCGGCCAGGGTGCTGACGGTGACCCGCCCGGCACCAAGGTCGATCCAGTGCTCGACCTGCTCGCGGCTGCGCAGGCCACCCCCCAGTTGCACCGGAATGCCGACGCTGCGGATGATTTCCTCGACCAGCGCAGCATTGGAATCATCGCCCTGCACCGCATTGAAGTCGGTCAGATGCATCCATTCCGCTCCGGCGGCCGCAAAATCCTTGGCCGTCTTGACCGGATCCACATGCCAAAGAACCGGTTCCTCCAGGCGCCCCTTGTCCAGCGTTACGCAACCGCCGTTCATCAGCTCCATCGTGGGGTAGATCATCATGGCATAGGTCCTCCTAGCGGGTTGGATCAGGATATCGTCCCCAGCATACCACAGACTGGGAACGTCCATGATCACCTCGCCACAAAACCGTCCACCCTCCATGACGCAAAACGGCGCTTCCCGGTAGGAAAGCGCCGCCTTGGCATTCACAGATATGTGAATGACGTATCTTAGGAAGCTTCAGTGATGAATTTCACTGCGTCGCCGAAGGTCTGGATGGTTTCGGCTGCATCGTCCGGAATTTCGATTCCGAACTCTTCTTCAAAGGCCATAACCAGCTCGACCGTGTCCAGGCTGTCTGCGCCCAGGTCGTCGATGAACGAGGCATTCTCGGTCACTTTGGCTTCTTCAACACCCAGGTGCTCTACAACGATCTTTTTCACGCGGTCTGCGACGTCGCTCATATCCATTCCTCGTTTTTTCTTCAGGGCAATCTGCCCGGTTTTGCCCTTACCCGCTCGGGCTGGCGTGGTTTTGCCCGATCCGGGCGGTTGTGCCCCCGCCGGGCGGGGGCTGACCGAGACAGGGGTCAAACCCCTTCGTCAGCGGAAATATGGGCCGCCTATAGCACAGACGCGCCCAGAGGCAAACGTTTTCGCGCCGTTCCGGGTGATCCAGAGAACGGGTTAAAACGCGTGCTGCACTGGCAAATGGAGGTTGTGGGGAACGCCCACAAGCCCCGCGCCGCGGATTTCACCATAAAGTTTTTGTTAACAGATGCTTGTGAAGGAGATCACCTCTGACAGACGCAAAAAAGGAGCCCGAGAGGGCCCCTTTTTCATCATTCTGCAACGCCGCAATCCGGCGCGGCAAGGCTATTGCCAATCACAGCATCGCCATACCGCCATTCACGTGCAGAGTGCTGCCGGTCACATAAGCGGCCTCGGCGCTGGCAAGGTATAGAACCGCAGCAGCGATCTCTTTCGAATCTCCCATGCGGCCTGCCGGGATCTGGGTCAGGATCGCGTCCTTTTGGTTGTCGTTCAGCTTGTCGGTCATCGCCGTGGCAATGAATCCGGGGGCAACCGCATTGACGGTGATGCCCCGGTTAGCCACTTCATAGGCGAGGGATTTGGACATGCCGACCATACCGGCCTTGGAGGCTGCGTAGTTGGCCTGCCCCGGGTTGCCGGTCGCACCGACCACTGAGGAAATATTGATGATCCGGCCCCAGCGCGCCTTCATCATGCCGCGCAGCACGCCCCGGCACAGGCGCATGGTGGACGTGAGGTTCACGTCCAGAACGCTCTGCCATTCCTCGTCCTTCATGCGCATGAACAGGTTGTCCTTGGTGATGCCTGCGTTGTTCACGAGGATATCAACGGAGCCCATCGCCTCGGCCGCCTGTTTCGGCAGCGCTTCGACGGCATCGGCATCGCTGAGGTTACACGGCAGCACAAAGGCGCGCTCGCCCAGTTCCTCGGCCAGGGCCTTCAACGGCTCTTCGCGGGTGCCCGAAAGGGCAACAGTGGCGCCAGCAGCGTGCAGCGCGCGGGCGATATCGCCGCCAATGCCGCCGGATGCGCCGGTGATGAGGGCAGTCTTGCCAGTCAGATCAAACATGATGGGGTCCTTTGTATCTATGCGCCGGTTCGCTCAAAGGCAGTACAACCGGTTTCGAACAGGGCTTCCCAGACTTTGCCGCGGCATCGCGACATCTGGAGAAGACGGAGCGTGGTCGCCCGGGTGGGCGCAAACGCGCCCGCCTTGGGGCGGGCGGACGCGTTCCGTCGCTGGTGCGACGGATTGAATTATGCCTCAACCGCGGCTTTGACGCCCTCGGCGGTGCCGAACTGACGGCAGGTCAGGCTGCGATCAATCTTGCGGATCATACCGGACAGGGCCTTGCCCGCACCGATCTCCCAGAACTCGGTCACACCCTTGGTGGCCATCGCCTGCACGCTTTCGCGCCAGCGCACGGAGCCGGTGACCTGCTCGATCAGCAACTGGCGGATGGTGTCGGGATCGGTCACCTCATCAGCGCGCACATTGGCGATCAGCGGCACGGCAGGGGCTTTGATCTCAACGCCCGCCAGCGCCTCCGCCATCACATCGGCGGCAGGCTGCATCAGGGCACAGTGGAACGGTGCGCTGACCGGCAGCATCACCGCGCGCTTGGCGCCCTTTTCCTTGGCAATTACCGCGGCGCGCTCAACGGCGGCCTTGGAACCGGAGACCACAACCTGCGTCGGATCGTTGTCATTGGCGGCCTGGCAGACCTCGCCCTCAGCCGCTTCTTCGGCAACCGCCCGAACCGCATCAAGATCCAGCCCCAGAATGGCCGCCATGGCGCCCTCACCGACCGGCACGGCGTCCTGCATTGCAGCCCCGCGGGTGCGCAGCAGCCGCGCGGTATCGGCAACCGAGATCGCCCCGGCGGCGGCAAGTGCGGAATACTCCCCCAGGGAATGGCCGGCGACAAAGGCAGCCTTGTCGACGGTGATGCCTTCGGCCTCCAGCGCGCGCATCGCCGCCATCGAGGTCGCCATCAGCGCCGGTTGGGCATTGCGGGTCAGGGTCAGGGTCTCGATATCGCCCTCCCAGATCAGGCTGCTGAGGGCTTCCCCCAGCGCCGCGTCGACCTCATCAAACACCGCTTTTGCGGCGGGATAGGCCTCGGCCAACTCCTTGCCCATGCCGATTGTCTGGGCACCCTGCCCGGGAAACACGAATGCGACAGTCATCAAAGACCCCATCTTTATTTGCCATTTCAGCCGGTTTAGACGCAGCAGACCCTGCGTACAAGAGATCTGCGCCCGATGCCGCGTCAGCGCACCTGCGCTGTGCACCGGTTGACAGCTGCCTGCATTGCATGCGCGCACCCGCACGGTAGGCTGTAATGGTATCCCGTACCCAAGGAGGGTTTGTCCCCGTGTCCCGCCGCAATTCTTTCTCCAGCTACGGCAGCGTTGCCAAAACGTTTCACTGGCTGACAGCCTTGCTGATCTTTTCCGCCTTCCCGCTTGGCTATTTTGCAAACGAGTTGGCGCATACCATCCAAAGCCCCGGATTCGACGGCGCGCAGGAAACCATTTCCCGCGCCACGCTGTTGTTTTCCCTGCACAAGACGGTCGGCGTTGCCGTCTTCTTTGTGGCCCTGGCCCGGATTCTCTGGGCGGTGACGCAGGAGAAGCCGGGGTTGCTGCACCCGGACAACAAGCCCGAAGCACTGGCGGCCGAAATCGTGCACTGGATGCTCTATATCTCTCTGGTGGCGGTGCCGCTGACCGGCTGGATCCACCACGCCGCGACAACGGGCTTCGCACCGATCCTTTGGCCCTTTGGCCAGTCCCTGCCCTTTGTCGCCAAATCCGAAAGCGTTGCCAGCCTATTTGGCGCGGCACATGGCATTCTGGTCTGGACCCTGCTGGCCGCGCTGGCCCTGCACGTGGCGGGCGCGCTGAAGCATCATGTGATCGACAAGGATTCGACCTTGCGTCGTATGCTGCCCGGATCCGGTGATATGCCCGTGCCCCCGGCGCAAAGCCACAGCGCCCTTCCTGCCCTTGCCGCCATTGTTGTCTTTGCAGTGGTCCTTGGTACCGGTGCGTTCCTTGGTCTCGACGACGACCAAACCGCCACAGCCACGCAGGCCGCAACCTCTGCACCGCAGCCCACCGCGAGTGCGGAAACCGAGACAGCAGATACCTCTGGCTGGCGCGTCGAGAGCGGCACCCTTGCCATCTCGGTTGTGCAGATGGGCAGCAGCGTAACCGGTCAGTTCGCCGACTGGAACGCCGACATCAATTTCGAAGAGCCCGCCGCGCCGGGACCGGCTGGCGATGTTTCCGTCACCATCTCGATCGCTTCGCTGACCCTTGGATCGGTCACGGACCAGGCGATGGGCCCGGATTACTTCGATCAGGCGACCTACCCAACCGCCACCTTCGAAGGTCAGATCGAAAAGACCGCGGACGGCTACCAGGCCGTTGGTCCACTCACCATCCGCGATCAGAGCGTGCCGATCACCCTGCCGTTCGAGCTGACCCTGGACGGTGACAAAGCCAGCATGCGCGGAGGCACAACCGTCAACCGGCTGGATTTCAATATCGGTCAGGGCACCCAGGACGAAGGCACGCTTGCCTTTGCGGTGGAGATTTCAGTGGAGCTGGAGGCAACCCGCAACTAACGCGATATTCCGCAGCCCCAAGCGTTTCCTTGCGCGGGCCACTCCGGTGGCCCGCGTTTTTGTTTGGGCCATCGACAACCGTATGCGGGTACAAAAGGACGGCAGAGCCTCCGCATGGGGGCGGCCCCGACAGGTAGAGCTTCCACGGTGCAATGAGGCCAACGGAATGAAAACCCGTACCTGTTGTCCTCCACGCCATAATCGGGGACGCAGCAGGGATCCTACGGCTCTCGCTGAGATGCCTCCCTGCCCGCGGCTCCTCCGGCCATCGCTAGAGCCTATTGAGCCCCCTAGAGCGCACCACACCAGCGCGCACAAAAAAACCGCCGGTCCCAGACTGGAACCGGCGGCGGATCTTACGATCGAGTCAGTAGCCTATTCAGCTTTCATCGCTTCGATGGAGATCTGAACCTGGACTTCATCGCTGACGTAAGGAGCGAATTTTTCCAGACCGTAGTCGCTGCGCAGCAGCGTGGTGGTTGCGTTGAAACCGGCCCAGGGCTTGCCCGCCATCGGGTGATCACCCGCCTGGTTCAGCTTGGCATCCAGCACGACAGATTTGGTCACACCGTTCAGTGTCAGGTCGCCGGTGATGTGCGCGGTGTTCTCGCCGGACACGTGGATCTCGGTGGAGGTGAAGGTCACCATTTCATCTTCGGTTGCCGCAAAGAAGTCATTGGACATGAAGTGATCGAAACGCGCCTGCCAGCCGGTCAGCATCGACATCACGGGCATCGACACGGAAACGCTGGAGGCTGCCGGATCTTCCTTGTCGAACATGATCTCGCCTTCAAACCCCGAGAACATGCCCCAAGTGGTCGAAAAGCCGAGGTGGTTGTAGTTGAACACCACCTGGCTGTGGCTGGAATCCAGCACGTATTTTTCAGGCGCGGCGACAGCGGCGGTGGCGGCGGCGCCGGTCAGGGCGGCGGCAAGCAGAAGGTTTTTCATCGTCAGAGGACTCCGTTGGAACGAATTTTGTATGCCCAACACCTGTGCCACCGGGAGACGAAATGAAACTGGCAATTTTCCACATTGTCTGTTCCTAACCGAACAGTTACCCGTGCCTCGGAAAGTTGTCTGTTTGATTGCAAGACCTTACCGAGCAACCGCGAAAATTCTGCGCCTATTTTTCAAGCGGTTTTCAGGTCAGCAGCGGCACAGATCCGCTGAGCTGATCGCGCAACAGGCTGCGGGACTGCACAGTACTCAGCGGCACCTCGAACAACAGGCTGCCATCCGCCTCGAACAACTGAACCGTGGCCGAGGTCAGCCGTGCTGCACCAAGGCTGTCGTAGCGGCGGCGCAGAATAATCCGGACCGCGCCTTGGCTATTGGTTCTCAGGACCCGCAATTCCCGCCGCACCGGATCGAAACACACTTCTGTGCCGGGCCGCAGGGGCCGTATGGTCAGCAGAACCATCCCCAGAAAGAAAAAGACCACGCAAACGCCCACCCGGATCACTTTGTCCCCCGGGTGCATCATTTCCGCGTTCATCATCCACAGCCCTGCCGCGCAGAGCAGTAAAGCCACGCCCAGCATCTGCAGCAGCATCCGCCGCATCGGCCAATTCGCTTTGAACCCCAGCACAAGCGACCCGCCCCTCATGGCGCCAGGGGCTGTGGCAAAGGATCCGGGAATGACGGGGTGCGGGATCTGGGCTAGGCGCATGGGGTCCTCACTGTAGCTGGCCGGGCAAACCGACGCTCGTTAATGCTTGATTAACCACGTTGAAGCCGATGAATGCGGCAGTATTTTGACCAAACCAAGGGGGTTTCCCGCACGCCACAGTGGCCTTAAGCATGTCCTTAGGCCGGGCCCCCAGTGATTGCAGGCTTAGCACTGCGTTTATCCCTTGCTCTTATCGGTAAAGCCTGTATATCGGGGCTTCCTTCCGCACGACATTCGATCCGCGCAGACTCTCGTGACAGGGCCGCGGAAGGCTACATCGCCCCGTCTATGAAATGCGCCTAGACACAAACAGGAGTTCGCATGCCCCTCTATGAGCATGTAATGATTGCGCGTCAGGACCTGTCCAACTCGCAAGCTGAAGGCCTCATCGAACACTTCGGTGCTGTTCTGTCCGACAACGGCGGTAAGCTGGTCGACCAGGAGTACTGGGGCGTCAAGACGATGGCCTACAAGATCAACAAGAACCGTAAAGGCCACTATGCCTTCCTGAAGACCGACGCACCGTCTGCGGCGATCCAGGAAATGGAACGCCTGATGCGCCTGCATGACGACGTCATGCGTGTTCTGACCATCAAGGTCGACGAACACGACGAAGGCCCCTCGGTCCAGATGCAGAAGCGTGACGACCGTGAAGGTCGCCGTGAACGCCGCTGATCAACGCTTGAGAAAAGGACGCTAAACCATGGCAGCCAAACCGTTTTTCCGCCGCCGCAAAGTGTGCCCCTTCTCGGGCGACAATGCGCCGAAGATCGATTACAAAGACACCCGTCTTCTGCAGCGCTACATCTCTGAGCGCGGCAAAATCGTTCCCTCCCGTATCACCGCCGTTTCGGCGAAGAAGCAGCGTGAACTGGCCCGCGCCATCAAGCGCGCCCGCTTCCTCGCCCTGCTGCCCTACGCCGTGAAGTAAGGAGACCTGACATGCAAGTTATCCTTCTTGAACGTGTGGCCAAGCTGGGTCAGATGGGCGACGTCGTAGACGTCAAACCCGGTTACGCCCGTAACTACCTGCTGCCGCAGAGCAAGGCCAAAGTTGCTTCCGAAGCCAACATCGCCTCTTTTGAAGCCCAGAAAGCGCAGCTGGAAGCGCGCAACCTGGAGACCAAGAAAGAAGCCGAAGCCCTGGGCGAAAAGTTCGACGGACAGCAGTTCATCGTGATTCGCTCCGCTTCCGATGGCGGCAACCTCTACGGCTCGGTCACCCCGCGTGACGCAGCCGACGTTGCCACCGAGGAAGGCTTCTCGGTCGACCGCAAGCAGGTCATCATCCGCGAGCCGATCAAGACCCTTGGTCTGCACGTGGCCGAAGTGCACCTGCACCCGGAAGTCATGGTCACCATCAAGCTGAACGTGGCCCGCTCGCCGGAAGAAGCCGAACTGCAAGCCTCGGGTAAATCGATCCAGGAGCTGGCCGCCGAAGAGGAAGCCGCTGCTGAATTCGAAATCTCCGAGCTGTTCGACGACATCGGTTCCGCTGCCTCCGACGATGAGGACGAAGGCGAAGCCGCTCCGGCCGCGACCGGCGACGAAGAGACCAACGCCTGATCCCAGCGGATCACAGCGAGAGAACACGAAGGCCGCGCCCCATATGGGCGCGGCCTTTTCCTTTGCCAGACAGCACACTGGCCATGATGGACCTTCCTGCCTACAGTGAATGGGTAAGAGATGCATTTGGACAAAGGAGAAACCCGATGATGCTGAGAACCATCGCGATTGCAGGGCTATGCGCCGCGACCCTTTCCGGATGCGACACGCCATCGGTTGACGCGCCCTTGTCGCTGGCCGGAACTCCGGGCCCGAACTATCAAACGGATCTGGCACAATGTCAGGCCTCGGCCCGTCAGATCGGACAAGGTCACATCGGAACAAGCGCCGCACTTGGAGGTGCAGGCGGTGCCTTGGTGGGGGCGACCGAAAATAGCGACAAGGCGCTTGTTGGCGCGATTGCCGGCGCCATGGCTGGTGCCGCCGTAGGCGACATCCAGGTCAAACAGGCCCAGCGTGACTACGTGATCCGCTGCATGCAGAACCGCGGCCATCCGGTGACCGGCTGATCGCGGATTTCCGCCACATGGGCTGATGAGGTCGGCGGGAACCAGCTGGGTCCCGCCCCCGGCAAGCGCGCCTGCTGCGCTGCGCGGGGGCCTTGCACGCCCTTTCAGTTCTCGGGCGGCGTCTGCTCTGGCGGGTTTGGCTTTGATTCAGCCGGTGCTTCAGCCAATGATGCGAAACTCATTTGCGCTGTTATTATGGACCGCTCAGCTTATTGGGACCGCGGAAAGTGGGAAACGGCCGCGGCCCCTTTTTACTGCTCGTTTACGGGCACCGCTACAGGCGAAAGCAGGGCACCCTTCCTGAGGTATTATTTTTGCCTCAATGCGCATGGGTATTCTGGCGTTTCCAGCGAAAATTAACAAAGCCTTATAAATTAGAATTGTTTGCACTTTTCCGCATATCGGCGGAGGCCTGCCAAAGCTGCCGACGGAAGGTGCGAATGGCTCGATAACGGGACTTTTGCGCGCCTGAAACGGGCGCTCAAACCCCTCTCAGCGGCCTTGCCCCCCTCATGGATCGGTGAAGATTTGCCGATGAAACAGCGCTGCGCTTCCGCCCGATTGTGGTCATTCTCAAGCATGACTAGTCTGCCGTGACGGATCCCCCTGTGCCCATCGCCTCCCCAGACGGAGCGCCCTTCACGGATCCATTCTGTTCCTGTTGCCCGGAGTTCCCCGATGCACCGACGTCATGTCTTCTCTCTGCTGGCCTTGCCGCTGCTTGCCGCGGGCTGCGGCTCTGCCCCTCAGGCCGTCAGCCGCAACGAGCCGCCACTGTTTCCAAATGAAACCCCGGACCTGCGCAAGAAGATCAATTACTGGTCCGACCACTACGAGGTGCCGCGCTCTCTGGTGCACCGGCTGGCGGTACGGGAGAGCACCCATCGCCCAACAGCCGTCAACCGGCCCTACTACGGCCTGTTGCAGATTCTGCCCGCCACCGCGCGTTCGATGGGCTTCAAAGGCAAGCCACAGGACCTGTTGGACGCAGACACCAACCTTGAATTCTCGGTGAAATACCTGCGCGGCGCCTGGCTGCTTGCCGATGGTAGCGAGGACACCGCCGTCAAACATTACTCGCGTGGCTACTACTACGAAGCCAAGCGCCGCGGCATGCTGAAGGAAACCGGCCTGAGGACCTGAACCGGCTTGCGGTGTCCATGTGGCCCGCACTCCCTGTACCAGAATGAAAAAGGGCCGCCCCTGACGGGCGGCCCTTTCAACAACTACTGGAGAGAGAGGATTACTCCTCGTCCAGCTCTTCAACAGCTTTCTGCAGATCGTCTTTCGAGACTTCTTTCTCGGTCACGGTCGCCTGATCAAAGACGTGGTCGATGACCTTGTCTTCGAAGATCGGCGCACGCAGCTGCTGCTGCATCTGAGCGTTCTGCTGAATGAATTCAAAGAACTGGCGCTCCTGACCCGGGTACTGACGCGCCTGCGCCATGATCGCCTGGGTCATTTCCGCGTCGGTCACTTCAACCTCTGCCTTCTGGCCCAGCTCGGCCAGCAGCAGGCCAAGGCGCACGCGGCGTTCGGCCAGTTTGGTGTGCTCTTCGGTCGCTTCGATCTCACCGTGGTTGTGGTCGTGGACGTCCGGGTTGTCCTCGTGCCACAGTTGGTGCGCGATCTGCTGTGCTTCGGCCTCGACCAGCGACGGCGGCAGGTCAAAGGAGACCAACTCGTCCAGCTTGTCCAGGGTCGCGCGCTTCATCACGGCGCGGGCTGCACCAGCGTATTCCGCTTCCAGACGCTCACGGATCTGAGCCTTCAGGCCTTCCAGATCTTCGGCACCGAATTTCTTCGCCAGTTCGTCGTCGATCTCGGCGGCCTTGGGCGCCTTGACCTCTTTGATGGTGCAGGAGAACACGGCTTCCTTACCCGCCAGGTGATCGGCCTGGTAGTCTTCGGGGAAGGTGACGGTAACGTCTTTTTCCTCACCGGCCTTCACGCCGACCAGCTGCTCTTCGAAGCCGGGGATGAAGGAGTTGGAGCCGAGCGCCAGCGGGTAATCTTCGGCGGAACCGCCTTCGAAGGCTTCGCCGTCAACCTTGCCGACGAAATCGATCACGACCTGATCGCCATCTTCCGACGCAGCGCCCTCTTCGCGGGCTTCGAAATCCTTGGCGGTGTCGGCCAGGTTCTGCAGCGCTTCCTCGACGGCTTCGTCTTCGGCTTTGACAACCATTTTCTCAACCGAGATGACGGAGAGGTCGACTTCGGGAATCTCAGGCAGTGCCTCGTAGGACATCTCGACGTTGACGTCGTCGCCTTCTTTCCAGTCTTCGTTGGTCATCTTGACTTCGGGCTGCATCGCCGGACGATCACCGCTGTCTTCGAAGTGCTTGTTCATGGCGCCATCGACGGCTTCCTGCATCACTTCGCCCAGCATACGCTGACCAAACTGCTTGCGCAGCAGGGCCATCGGCACCTTGCCCTTGCGGAAGCCTTTCAGCTCCACTTCGGGCTGCGCTTCTGCCAGCTTCTCGTTGACCTTCTCGTCCAGCTCGGCGGCTGTGACAGTGATGGCGTAGCCGCGTTTCAGACCTTCGTTCAGCGTCTCGGTGACCTGCATCCTATACCTCATAGAGATTCGGGGCGCGCGCGCAGGCTCCGCCCCCAGACAATTTGAGGCCTTCTATGTGTCTGGGGCCTTCGGTGCAAGAGGCATTGCCCGCTTCGGTGCGACATTGGGCAGGTTTATGAGGGTTTCGTTGGGTGAAACCGACCCCGAAATGAAAAACACGCCCCGCGGGGCGTGTTCTCGTCTTTTGGCAGTCCGGATACCCGGGACTTAGAATTTCCAGCGCGCACCCGCCAGGATCACGTTGCTGTCCTGGTAGTTGGTCGCGGAAGTGTCCGCATAGGAATAATCGCGGTAGGCCAGATAAGCTTCGACGTTGTACTTGTCGACTTTCTGAACGGCTGCGATGCTCCAGGATTCAGCAGAATCGCCCGAAGTAACCATGTCCGAACCATCGTAGTAGTCGACGGAGACGGAGGTGGAACCAGCCGAAATCAGGTTCGCGCTGTAGCCCAGTTTGGCGTAGGCATAGCTGCCAGCAATGTCACGCTCGCCTGCAGCAACGGTCAGCGACAGGCCGGTCGGCTTGTGCTCGACGCCGAAGGAGCCCGCGACGTCACGGATGTCTGCCTTGCCGGTTTCCTCGGTCCAGGCTGCGCCCAGAGCTGCGTCGAACCCGAAATCACCCAGCTCGTCGTTGCTGTAGCGCACAGCGACGTCATAGGTTTCGCGGTCGTTGTTGGTTTTCAGGATGTCGGTACCGTAGGACGCCGAGAAGGTGAAACCGTTGAAGTTCACGGAGTCATAGCGCACACGGCCAAGACGGCTGCCGTCATAGTCCTTGAAGGCGTCGCCGACGGACACAGTGCTCAGAGCACCACCTGCGGTGCGGAACGCATATCCGCCAGCCGGGTCGGCAACCGCTGTGCCAGCAGCCAGACCGGTGCCGGAGGCATCGGCGAATGCAATGCCGTCAGACGCCATCGAGCCCTGACCAGCCGAGAAACGGCCGTAACGCGCGGTATCGAATTGGAAGTCCACGTGGCGCAGGTTGGTACGGGACCAGCTGACGTTGTCGCCCTTGGACGTCTGGTTGACGCTGCAGGACGAGCGCAGACCAAATGCGGTTTCGAAGGCGAAGGTCAGCGTGTTTTCGCCATAGGCCTGCTTCAGGCGGAAGCCGATGCGGGAGTTGGAGCCGGAGTTGTCCACGAGGCGGCTGTAGGTTTCCGCGCCATCATCGTACTACTGGAAGGCCGGGTCGAACTGGCCGTACCAGGTAAACGACCCGCCGGTGCTGTTTTCATAAGTCGGGCCTGCAAATGCAGGAGCGGCAAGCATCGCAGCCACAGTGGCAGCAATGGCTCTGGTTGTGAGTGTGGTGGTCATAAAGATGTCTCCTGACGTTTCGACGCGGCACGGCAGCCCCATCCCCGGCGGCTGCACCTCATACGTTGATTACCAAGGGCGTCTTCGCCGCAGCATCCTTGAAATTCCGGATGGACTGACGGCTGGAAACCCACGGCATGAACTGCGCGGAATGTTGCCAATCGCGCCCAGTGCCCGGCACCTTTAGGCCGATATCGCGTCTGTTTATGTGAGGAAGATCACACATCGCATGCGCTCAGCGCATTCCTGCCTTGATGGAAAAGCAGAGCTCCTCGCGACACATCAACTGTGCGTTATCACACTGAAAAATATCACGAAAAAGTAATCTCCTCCAAGGCCCGATTCAGCCCCGCCTCACCCCGCCAGACCGTCTAAGGGGAGATGCCATGAGACGTGCCCCCAGGTCGGCCCCATGCAAACCCTGACCGCAAATAAAAAGGGGGCGGAGGCCATTTCCATAGCCCCCGCCCCCGGCATGTCATCTGACCCGATCGGGCCCGGTTAAGTCCAGCGCTAGATCCGGTCTGCCTGCGACAACACAAGCGTGCCGAGATCGCCCCCCCGGACCAGAGCGATCGGCGCGCGTGGCGGTGCCGCCTGCTCCGCAGCGATATCCTCTATGTCGTCAAGAAAGCTTTCCATAGCTTGGGTCGGCTGGCCAAAGGCCTTGGACATCTTCAGCTGGTCGCGGGTCACCTCAATCAGGTCCATCTTTGCGTTGCTGTTTCCACGGGAAACCTCATATCCGGACTGCGCGAAGTCCTCTTGTAGATGGGCCTGGAACGCCGCGCCCTTGGTCGTCAGCATCATAATAAACTTCATGTCGTCGAAACCTGCCGCCACCAATTCATCGGCCATCTGGTCAATTTCCTGCGGGGAGATATCGCTCAGGTCGTAGTTAGCGAAGATTGCATCAATCGCCTCTGCGTCAGGCGACTGCGGTGCAACATGGCTGGCAAAATCTTCTGTTTTCGCCTCTTTGGCCCCCCCTTGCCCCGCCAGAACATTGACAGACCTTGTGCTCGCCGGTGCATGGGTGGCAATCGTTGAAACCTGTGCGTAGCTCATATTGAAAACCTTCTGCCATTCAATGAACCGCACACTCAGCCGATATGGTAAAAACCCCCTAAAGCGCGCGGGTATAATCGGCGATTTTCCAAGAAAATTATTGTCCCGCCACAGAGGAACCCACGCCAGCCGCCCCGGGTCCTTCCCTCAGCTGCTGCAGAAACGCCTCGGCAGCCATCGTGGGCTGCTTTCCCTTTGGCCAAGCCACATACCAATGACGCATAATCGGAAAGGACTTCACGTCTAGCTCCGTCAGATAGCCATGGCGCAGCTCCAGCGCGACGGTAGCCCGGCTGAGCACAGACCAACCGAGGCCCGCAATCACCCCTTGTTTGACGGCCTCATTGGCGCCCAACTCCAACCGCACGGCGGGGGCTTTCCCTGCCTCTTCGAAACAGCGCTCGGCCGCCAGCCGGGTGCCTGATCCACTTTCCCGGGTCAGGAATGGATAAACGGACAGGTCCGCCACGCTCAGCCCCTGCCGGGTGGCCAGAGGATGATCAGGCGGCGCAATGACGATCAGCGGGTTTTCGGCAAAGCGTTCCACCTCGGCAGCCATATTTTGCGGCGGCGTGCCCAGAATATAAAGGTCATCCGCATTCTGAGCGAAACGGGCCAGGATTTCCTCGCGATTGCAGACGGTCAGGGCAACCTCGATCCCGGGATAGTCGCTGTTATAGGCCCCGATGCGGGCGGGGATGTCGTACTTCGCAGTCGACACAACCGCCAGCCGCAACCGTCCCCGCGCCATACCGCGCAACTCCGCCAGGCGCATGTCCAGATCCTCGGCCTCGCCCAGCATGCGCTGCGCCGACAACAACACCACCTCTCCCGCCTCGGTCAGGAACAGGGTCTTGCCCATCCGCTCGATCAGCTTGTGACCGGTCTGTTCTTCCAGTTGACGCACCTGCGCAAACACGGCCGGCTGCGTCAGATGCAGCGCCTCGGCAGCGCGAGTGTAGGAGAGGTGCTGCGCAACCTCTTGAAATATCTGCAATTGTCGAAGGGAATATCGCATGTATACAGAATACCTTATTCTGAAACTAAAAACTATTCATTTCACTATATTTACCCTTTGTGGCCTTCTGATCCCAATGAAGTGGCCCGCCCCCGTCGGCGGCCAGGAGGAGGAAACAAGCCCATGAACATGCAAGCCCCAGCCAAGAAATACGATGCCGGCGTCAAGGACTACCGGTCAACCTACTGGGAACCCGCATACACCCCCAAGGACACCGACGTTCTTGCGGTCTTCAAGGTGATCCCGCAGGACGGTGTGCCGCGCGAAGAGGCCGCCGCAGCCGTGGCCGCCGAAAGCTCGACCGGCACCTGGACCACGGTCTGGACCGACCTTCTGACAGATCTCGACCATTACAAAGGGCGCGCCTACCGGATCGAGGACGTGCCGGGACAGGACGAAGCCTTTTATGCCTTCATCGCCTATCCGGCAGATCTGTTCGAGGAAGGTTCGGTCGTCAATGTCTTTACCTCCATCGTCGGCAATGTCTTCGGCTTCAAGGCCGTGCGCTCCTTGCGCCTGGAAGATGTGCGCTTCCCGATCTGGTTCGTGAAAACCTGCTTTGGCCCGCCGCATGGCATCCAGGTCGAGCGCGACAAGATGGACAAATACGGTCGTCCGCTCCTGGGCTGCACCATCAAGCCGAAACTGGGTCTGTCGGCCAAGAACTATGGCCGTGCCGTTTACGAAGTGCTGCGCGGTGGTCTCGATTTCTCGAAAGACGACGAGAACGTCCACTCGCAGCCCTTCATGCGCTGGCGCGACCGCTTCCTGTTCTGCCAGGAGGCCATCGACAAGGCGCAGGCCGAAACCGGTGAGCGCAAGGGCCACTACATGAATGTCACCGCCCCCACGGTGGAAGAGATGTTCCAGCGCGCCGAATTTGCCAAGGAAATCGGCACGCCCATCATCATGTCCGACTATCTGACCGTCGGCTGGGCCGCCCATAATTCGCTGTCGAAATGGTGCCGCGACAATGGCATGCTGCTGCATGTCCACCGCGCCATGCACGCGGTGATCGACCGCAACCCCAACCACGGCATCAACTTCCGCGTTCTGACCAAGCTTCTGCGCCTTCTGGGCGGCGATCACCTGCATTCGGGCACCGTCGTCGGCAAGCTCGAAGGCGACCGCAACGCGACCTTGGGCTGGATCAACCTGATGCGCGACAAATTCGTCAAGGAAGACCGCGAGATGGGCGTCTTCTTCGATCAGGACTGGGGCAGCATGCCGGGCGTCTTCCCGGTGGCCTCGGGCGGGATCCACGTCTGGCACATGCCCGCGCTGGTCTCAATCTTCGGCAATGATAGCGTCCTGCAATTTGGCGGCGGCACCCTGGGCCACCCCTGGGGCAATGCGGCAGGTGCTGCGGCCAACCGCGTCGCGCTTGAGGCCTGCGTTCAGGCCCGCAACGAGGGCCGCGAGCTGGAAAAGGAAGGCAAGGACATTCTGATGGCGGCGGCGAAACATTCGCCCGAGCTGAAATCCGCGATGGAGACCTGGAAGGAAATCAAGTTCGAGTTCGACACCGTCGACAAGCTGGACGTGCAGCACCGCTGATCTCTGCTCAGCCCTCGAACATATCACAACAAGGACCAAGACCAATGAGTACCATTCAGGACTACCCCTCCCGCCTGTCGGATCCCGCCTCGCGCAAGATGGAGACCTTCTCTTACCTGCCGGAAATGACCAAGGATCAGATCCGCAAACAGGTGGAATGGATCGTCTCCAACGGCTGGAACCCGGCGATCGAACACACCGAACCCAGCAACGCCACCGGCTATTACTGGTACATGTGGAAGCTGCCGATGTTCGGCGAAACCGACGTGGACGCGATCCTGGCAGAGCTGGACGAATGCCACGCCACCAACCCCAAGCACCACGTGCGCCTGTTGGGATATGACAATTTCACCCAAAGCCAGGGCGCCAACATGGTTGTCTACCGCGGCGAGATGGTCTGATGCCCCTTTGCTGCCCGGCGCTCCCTCGTGCTGGGCAGCACATCCCAAAGCCCGGCCAGCAGGAGGAGCCCGCCATGAAAGACATGCTTGACGACTTCCGCGTCACCGATGCGCCCTTCTGGCGGCAGACCGGCGACGAGGTGGAGCTGTTCACCGCCGCCTGGGATGCCCGCATCCCGGTGATGCTGAAGGGCCCAACCGGCTGCGGCAAGACGCGGTTCGTGGAACATATGGCCTGGAAACTGGGCCGCCCGCTGGTCACCGTCGCCTGCAACGAGGATATGACCGCCTCGGATCTGGTGGGCCGCTATCTCTTGGATGCCGACGGCACCCGCTGGCAGGACGGCCCGCTGACCTTTGCCGCCCGCCACGGTGCGATCTGTTACCTCGACGAGGTGGTGGAGGCCCGCCAGGACACCACCGTCGCCATTCACCCGCTGACCGATGACCGCCGTGTTCTGCCCCTGGAAAAGAAAGGGGAGCTTCTGCAGGCGCATCCCGACTTCCTGATCGTGATCAGCTACAACCCCGGCTACCAGTCCCTGATGAAGGACCTGAAACAGTCGACAAAACAACGCTTTGCGGCGATGAACTTCACCTGGCCCGAAGGCGAGACCGAGGCCGAGATCCTGGCCCATGAGGCAGGCATCGACAGTGAGACCGCCGGCAAGCTGGTCGAGATCGGCGCGCGCTCACGCAATCTCAAGGGGCACGGGCTGGACGAAGGGGTGTCCACCCGGATGCTGATCCACGCCGGTCGTCTGATCAAGGGCGGGATCGCGCCGCGCGCCGCCTGTTCGATGGCGCTGGTCAACTCCATCACCGATGATCCGGATATGCGCGATGCTCTCGATGCCGCTGTCGCAACCTGGTTCTGAGACCCTGCCCGAAGACCGTGCAGAGCTGCTGAACAGCCTGCCGGCTGAGGTTGCCGAAGTCCTGCTGACCGCCCTGCCCGATGCGCGGCGTAAACTGTCGCCCCGCGCGCTCGATACATGGCTGCGCGGCTGTGACGCGCTGATGCAACTGGGCCGGGGGGCGGATCCGGTCGTGGCCTGGATTGAGGCCGCGCCAGCCCTTGCTCGTGATCTGGGCGAGGATGTGCTTGGCGATCTTCTGCCGCTGCTGCTGGGCTTTGCCTCGCGCACCTCGGGCGCGGTGATTGCCCGGCTGCTGGAGACATCTCCGCAGGCGGCGATGCGGCTCGGCGATGCCACGCTTTTCATGGCTTACCTTCGCTTTCTGGAGCATCTTCTGGCCCGCGCGCCGCGTGCCGTGCGCCCCATGCTGGATCACCTTGGCGATCTTCTGGAGGTTCTGACCCTTGGGGGCTTACGCCGCTGGGCCGATTGGGGCGTGGAGGCGCATAGGACCAACTTCAAGGAACTGCTCGCCTATTTCTCGCTTAAGACCGAGGAAAGCCGCGCCGTCATTCAGCGTGAGCGCAAGGGCACCCTGCTGGTCGATGTGCAGCGGCGGCTGATGATGTACCTGCGCGCCCTATGGGGGCGGGATTTCATGCTGACGCCAACGGCGGGCGATTTCGAGGATCGCGCGGGCCTGCGCCCCTACTATGAGGCCTACAGCCTGCACCTGCCCGATGCGCTGGATGATTGGCAGGATCAGGCCGCGCTGGATCTATACCGCGCCCAGGCCGCCCATCTGGCTGCGCATCTCGCCTGTCTGCGCAAACCCATTCAGGGCGAAGGGCTGAACGCCTTACAGACGGCCATGATCGGCCTCATTGAGGATGCCCGTGCAGAGGCCCTTGCCATCGCCCGCCTGCCCCGGCTGCGCGATCTTTGGGCACCGTTTCATCAGGACACCGCCCCCGGCATCGCCGGAGAATTCGACCGCATCGCCCGCGCGCTATTGTTGCCGGATCAGGCCCCGGCTAGCGATCTTGCCGCCTGGGTACAGGGCGAATTCGCGCTGTTTGACTTGGCAGATGCGGAGGCTGCCCGCAATCTGGGCCTGCGCCTTGCCGAACGCCTGCGCGGCCAGCCCTATTCTGCATATACCGATCATCCCTCCTGCCCCTACCGCTGTGACAACCGGCTCTTGTGGGAGTTCGAGGAGCTGGAGTTCGACACGGAATTCGCCCCGCCGCCACAGGTGCGCAAATACGTCTCGGTCAGCGAAATGGTAAACGAGGTGGAGGTCGAAACCGCAGGCGAGGACGCACAGGAAATCTGGGTGCAATCGGCGGAAATCTTTGATGACGACGGTCAAAGCTTCAACGAGAAGGAAGGCCGGGAGCCGCTGGCGCCGCCGGTGATGTATGATGAGTTCGACCACACGATCCAGATGATGCGCCCCGCCTGGGCCACGGTGCTGGAACGGCGCCCGCGTCTGGGCGACCCGACCGGTGCGGAGGCGATCCTCGCCGAACATCGCCCGGTGATGGAACGGCTGAAGCACCGGCTGGACGCGATGCGCCCGCAAGGCATGCAGCGCATACGCAAGCTGGAGGATGGCGATGTGATCGAGATCGGTGCCGCCATCACCGCCGCCATCGACATCCGCATGGGCCGCCAGCCCGACCCGCGTGTGATGATGCGCCAGGTGCACAAGACGCGCGACACCGCCGTAATGGTGCTGCTCGACCTATCTGAATCGACGAACGACCCGGTGGGTGATGGCTCCACCGTGATGGATCTGACCAAATCGGCCTGTGTGCTGTTGTCAGAGGCGATCAACCGGGTCGGTGATGCCTTTGCCATCCATGGCTTTTGCTCGGACGGGCGCGCGCAGGTCTACTATGAACGGTTCAAGGATTTCGACCAGCCGTGGGAGGATCTGGCAACCGCGCGCCTGATGGGTGCCGAAGGGCGGCTCTCGACCCGCATGGGAACGGCGATGCGCCACGCGACGGCGCAGATGAAGCGGGTGAAGGCCACGCGCAAGCTGATGCTGGTGCTGACCGATGGCGCGCCCGCAGATATCGACGTGCGCGATCCGCAATACCTGCGCGCCGACACCCGCCGCGCGGTGGAGGAAGCCACGCAAAGCGGCATCACCCCCTTCTGCCTCACGCTGGACCCCGGCGCCGATGCCTATGTGCAGCGGATCTTTGGCCCGCGTGGCGCGATGATCCTGGACCGGGTGGAACGCCTGCCGGAACGCCTGCCGCAGCTTTATGCGGCGCTGACCCGCTGAGATCACGGCACCGAACGCTACAAGTCGAACTTTGGCAGGTAAACGCCTGACAAGGCGTCGATTTCCTGCGCGCACATTTCCGTCGCCGGAGACACATGATCTGCCTCTGCGGCGCCGGTGATCAGATACCAATGCCGCATCACCGGCAGATCCCGCCCGCGCAAGAGCGCCAGCCGCCCCGATGTGACCTCGTCATGCACGGTGTGCAGCGACAGGAACGCAATTCCCAGCCCTGCCAGAACCGCCTGCTTGATCGTCTCGTTCGAGGGCATCACCACCTTGTTGGGACTATGCCCCTCCGCCAGCCGTTCAATGAACCGCTCCATCAAGATCCGGGTGCCTGACCCTTCCTCGCGGCTGAGGAAGGTTTCCTGCAGCAGCCGGTCCGGATCATATCCGTCTTCCTGCGCCAGTGGATGATCCGGCGGCAGCACGATGCCATGCGGGTGCGGCCCCAGCGGGATCGCCCGGTGGATCACCCCGCGCGGTGGCCGCCCCATGATTGCCAGGTCATAGTCCCCCCGGTTCAGCGCCTGCATCACATCGGATCGGTTGGCCACCCGCAGCGAGATTTCCACGTCAGGGATTCGGTCCTGCAACAGCCGCACCAGACGGGGCACGAAATACTTCGCCGTAGATACCGTTCCCAGCACCACATGGCCGCGCCGCCCCTGGGTCAGAGCGGTGATCTGCCGCTCTGCATGCGACAAATTCGCTTCGATCCGCTGCGCGGCGGCCAGCATCTCCTGCCCCGCCAGAGTGGGTTGAAACCCCGAACCATCGCTAGCCTTCTGTAGCAATGCCTCTCCAACTGCGCCTTCCAGGTTCTTGATTTGGCTGTGAATTGTCGGCGGCGTCTGATGCAAAATATCAGCCGCCATGGTCAGGGAGCCTGTGTCCGCCACCGCCAGAAGCGCGCGCAATTGTTTGAGAGTGATGGCGTCGAACCGCAAATTCGAAAACTCCTAATCGTTATTTCTATTTTTTAAATTCCTTAAAAAATCATTTTTTGCAAGCTTTGTCGCGTCAGGGAGGACAACCACATGAAAACTCTTGATCAGGTGCCCCAGGGGGCCGAGCCTGCGCTTGTTGCAGAACTGGACCGGCTGGCCGGTGTTGCTGCCGAGCTTGCCCAGCGCATTGCGCGCGGCGGCATCGACGAAAACCTTGCCGGAGCGGCGGGCACCAACACCGATGGCGATGCGCAAAAAGCGCTGGATGTGATCGCCGATGAGGCCTTCATGGCCGCCCTGCGCGAAGGCGATGTCCGCCACTACGCCTCGGAAGAGCAGGACACGGTCGTCACCATGAACCCCAAGGGGCAATTTGCCGTGGCCATCGATCCGCTGGATGGCTCCTCAAACATCGACACAAATGTGTCCATCGGAACCATCTTTGGCATCTATCCGGCTGCGGACACGCCCGAGGCGTCGTTTCTGCGACCCGGCCGGGATCTTCTGGCCTCAGGATATGCGATCTTCGGGCCGCAATGCGCGCTGATTGTCACCCTGGGCGACGGGGTGCTGAAATACGTGCTGGATCCGCAGAGCGGCACTTTCCGTCTGCTGGGACAAGTCGCCGAGATCGCGCCGGATTCCAACGAATACGCCATCAACACCTCGAACTACCGCCACTGGAGCAAACCGATCCGCGCCTATATCGACGACCGCGTGGCAGGGACCGAAGGGCCGACCGGCGCCGATTCCAACATGCGCTGGATTGCCTCTTTGGTGGCCGAGACCCACCGTATCCTGACCCGTGGCGGTATCTTTCTGTACCCCGCTGATGGTCGGCAGGGCTATGGCCAGGGACGGCTGCGCTATGTCTACGAATGCGCGCCCATCGCCTTTCTGATCGAACAGGCAGGCGGACGGGCCACCGACGGGCAGGACCCGATCCTGGATGCGGTCCCCGATACACTGCACATGCGTACCCCCTTTGTCTTCGGCTCGTCCAACAAGGTGGCACGGGTCGCCACCTATCACGACCTGCCGGACGAGGAGACATCCGCTCTCTTTGGCTTGCGCGGACTGTTCCGCGCCTGATCCCCACACCTTCAGGACATCGACATGAGCACCAAACACCCGATCATCAGTGTCACGGGGTCTTCCGGCGCGGGCACCTCGACCGTGAAAAAGACCTTCGACCAGATTTTCCGCCGTGAAGGCATTACGTCCGTTTCGATCGAAGGCGACGCCTTTCATCGCTACAACCGCGCCGATATGCGGGCCGAGCTGGAACGCCGACAGGCCGACGGCGATCACACGTTTTCGCATTTCTCCCATGACGCCAATGAGCTCGGGGAGCTGGAGCGGGTCTTTCGCGAATACAGCCAGACTGGCAAAGGTCGCACCCGCACCTATGTGCACGACGCCGAAGAGGCCAAGCGGACCGGCGTCCCCCCGGGGGAATTCACCGCCTGGGCACCCTTCCCCGATGATTCCGACCTCCTGTTCTACGAAGGGCTGCACGGATCGGTGGTGAACGACGATGTGAACCTTGCCGCGCTGGCTGATCTCAAGATCGGCGTGGTGCCGGTGATCAATCTCGAATGGATCCAGAAGATCCACCGCGACCGGGAATCGCGCGGTTATTCCACCGAGGCGGTGACCGAGACCATCTTGCGCCGGATGCAGGCCTATGTGCATTGCATCTGCCCGCAGTTTTCCGAAACCGACATAAATTTCCAGCGCGTGCCGGTGGTGGATACCTCCAACCCCTTTGTGGCGCGCTGGATCCCCACCCCGGACGAAAGCCTGGTGGTGATCCGGTTCAAGAACCCGCGCGGCATCGATTTCCCCTATCTGATGTCCATGATCGAGGGCAGCTGGATGACCCGCGCCAACAGCCTGGTGATCCCCGGCGGCAAAATGGATCTGGCGATGCAGCTGATCTTTACGCCGATGGTGATCCGCCTCGTCCGCGAAGCCAAACGTACCTGAGGAGACTTCTCATGAATGTTCAAACCCCGGTGAAAGCCGATGAAACCCTGATGGCCAATGCCATCCGCGCGCTGACCATGGATGCGGTGCAGGCTGCGAACTCCGGTCATCCCGGTGCGCCGATGGGTCTGGCGGATGTGGCAACGGTACTGTTCAACCGCTTCATCAGGATTGACCCAAGCAGCCCCGACTGGCCCGACCGCGACCGTTTCGTGATGAGTGCGGGACATGGCTCCATGCTGGTCTATGCGATCCACCACCTGCTCGGCTACACGGATATGGACGCCGATCAGCTGCGCAACTTCCGCCAGATGGGCGCGCGCACGGCGGGGCATCCCGAATACGGCCATGCCGCAGGGATCGAGACCACGACCGGCCCCCTGGGCCAGGGGATCTCGACTGCCGTCGGCATGGCCTTGGCAGAACGCATGATGCAGGCGCGGTTCGGGGACGATCTGGTCGATCACTACACCTATGTTCTGGCTGGCGATGGCTGCCTGATGGAAGGCATCAGCCACGAGGCCATCGATCTGGCCGGACACCTTGGCCTGTCGCGGCTGATCGTCTTTTGGGACGACAACCGGATCACCATCGATGGGCCCACGGATCTGTCGACCTCGATGAACCAGAAACAGCGGTTCGAGGCGGCAGGCTGGCACGTGCAGGCCGTGGATGGCCACGCACCCGAGGCGATCGCCGCCGCGATTGCTGCCGCCCGCGCCGATGACCGCCCGTCGATGATTGCCTGCCGCACGGTTATCGGCAAAGGCGCGCCCAATATGGGTGGCAGCCACAAGGTGCACGGCGCCCCCTTGGGCGCCGAGGAGATCGCAGCCACCCGTGACGCCCTTGACTGGCCCCATGCGCCGTTTGTTATCCCCGATGGTGTGCGCAACGCCTGGGAAGACGTGGCAAAACGCGGCGCCAAGACCCGGAAAGACTGGCAGGCACGCAAGGAAAACTCACCAAAGGCAGCGGAGTTCGACGCGGCCATGGCCCCGCCGGATGCAGAGGCGCTACACGCCGCGATCACCGCCTACAAGGCCCGCCTCAGCGCCGATGCGCAAAAGGTCGCGACCCGCAAGGCCTCCGAAATGGCGCTGGAGGTGGTCAATGCCACCCTGCCCAACAGCGTGGGCGGCTCGGCGGACCTCACGGGATCGAACAACACCCGCAGCAGCGCCATGCGCCCGGTGACGGCACAAGATTCCAGCGGCGATTACATCCATTACGGCATCCGCGAACACGCCATGGCCGCCGCGATGAACGGCATCGCCCTGCACGGCGGGTTCAGAACCTATGGCGGTACTTTCCTCGCCTTTGCCGATTACTGCCGCCCCGCCATGCGGCTCTCGGCCCTGATGGGGGTGCCCGTCACATACGTGATGACCCATGATTCCATCGGCCTTGGCGAGGATGGCCCCACGCATCAGCCGGTGGAAACCATCGCCTCGCTGCGCGCGATGCCCAACATGAACGTGATCCGCCCCGCCGATGCGGTGGAAACCGCCGAGGCCTGGGAAATGGCGGCCACTTCGGACACCACCCCCACGGTCCTGTGCCTGTCGCGCCAAGGCCTGCCCACCCTGCGCCGCAACCACAGCGCCGAGAACCTGACGGCGCGCGGCGCCTATGTGCTGCGCGGCGGCGGCGCGCGGGACGTGACCCTGATTGCCACCGGATCGGAAGTGGAAATCGCCATGGAAGCCGCCGACCTGCTGGAGGCGGACGGAATCCGGGCCGCCGTGGTCTCTGCCCCCTGTTTCGAGGCTTTCGCGGCCCAATCCCCGGACTACCGCGCGGCCGTGCGCGGCAGCGCCCCCCGTATCGGTGTCGAGGCTGCCATTCGCCAGGGCTGGGAGCTGTTCCTGGAACGCAGCGACGGCTTTGTCGGGATGCGCGGCTTTGGCGCCTCCGCCCCCGCCGAGGAGCTTTACCGCCACTTCAACATTACCGCCGGGGCCGTCGCCGCCGCGGCCCGCCGCCACATCGAGAAAAGGACGAAGGCATGACCACGAAAGTCGCCATCAACGGCTTTGGACGCATCGGACGCTGCACCCTGGCCCATATCATCGAAAGCGGTCGCAACGACATCGAGGTGGTGAAAATCAACGCCACCGGCCCGATCGAGACCAACGCGCATCTTCTGCGCTATGACAGCGTGCACGGGCGATTTCCACATCCGGTTGCGGTCAATGACGACACGCTGGATCTGGGCCGTGGCCCGATCAAGGTCTTCTCCACCTACAATCCCGAGGAACTCGACTGGGACGGCGTGGACGTGGTGCTGGAGTGTTCGGGTGTGTTCAATTCCAAGGAGCAATCCTCGGTCCACCTGAAACAGGGCGCGCGCAAGGTACTGATATCGGCCCCTGCCAAGAACGCCGACCGCACCGTGGTTTACGGCGTCAATCACCGCGATTTGCGCAGCGATGAGTTGGTGGTTTCCAACGGCTCTTGCACCACCAACTGCCTTGCACCGCTGGCCAAGGTTCTGAATGACGCCATCGGCATCGACAGCGGCATCGTCACCACGGTGCATTCCTACACAGGCGATCAACCCACCCTGGATCGGCGCCACAAGGATCTCTATCGCGCCCGTGCGGCCTCGATGTCGATGATCCCCACCTCCACAGGTGCGGCCAAGGCCATTGGGGAGGTTCTGCCGGAACTCTCGGGCCGTCTGGATGGATCCGCCATTCGGGTGCCCACCCCGAATGTGTCTGCCGTCGATCTCACTTTCATGGCGGGTCGCGATGTGACCGAGGACGAGGTGAACGCCATCATGGCCGAAGCCGCAGCAGGAAACATGCAGCAGATCATCAGCTACGAGACCGAGCCGAAGGTCTCGATCGATTACAACCACGACAGCCATTCCTGCAATTTCGCCGCCGACCAGACCAAGGTTCTGGGCGCGCGTCTGGTGCGGGTGATGGCCTGGTATGACAACGAATGGGGCTTTTCCTGCCGCATGGCGGATACGGCCAATGCCATGGGGAGACTTCAGTGATGGACCTGCCGCAGATTGACACATCCTCGGTCAAGGGCCGCCGCATCCTTGTGCGCGCCGACCTCAACGTGCCGATGAATGAGGACGGCACGGTCAGCGATGACACCCGCATTCGCCGCTTTGCCGATGGGATGAAGCCCCTGCTGGCCGCAGGCGCGCGGCTGGTGATCCTGACCCACTTTGGCCGCCCCGAGCCGGGCGCCGAGGCCGGGCCGCATTCCGTCGAACCGCTGATCCCAGCCCTGGCACAGGCGCTGGGCCGACCGGTCCGCTTCTGCCCGCACCTAATCGGAGAAGAGCCAGTCGCCCGCAGCCGGGGTCTGACGGATGGCACGGTCATGCTCTGCGAGAACCTGCGCCTGGATGCCGGGGAAACCGCCAATGATCTCGCCTTTGCCGCGCAACTGGCCAAGCTTGGCGATATCTACATGAACGATGCCTTCTCCTGTGCGCATCGTGCCCATGCCTCGACCGAAGCCTTGGCGCATCTGCTGCCCGCCGTGGCAGGCCCGCTGATGATCGAAGAGATCGAGGCCCTGTCGGCGGCTCTGGAATGCCCCAAGCGCCCGGCTGTGGCGGTGGTGGGCGGTGCTAAGGTCTCCAGCAAGATCGCAGTGCTGAAAAACCTGGTTCAGAAGGTCGATCACATCATCATCGGCGGCGGCATGGCGAACACGTTTCTTTTCGCCGATGGCGCGCCCATGGGCCGCTCGCTGCACGAGGCCGATCAGATCGACACGGTACGCGAAATCCGCACGCTTGCGCAAAAGGCAGGCTGCACCCTGCATCTGCCCGAGGATTTGGTCGCCGCCTATGATTTTGCTGCCGGGGCAGCCCATGACATCACCGCCGCAGATGCCTGCCCGGCAGGCGCCATGATCCTCGATGCAGGCCCGCGTGCGTTGAAACGGTTCCAGTCGGTGCTGACCTCCTGTAAGACGATCCTGTGGAACGGGCCGCTGGGGGCGTTTGAACTCTCTCCCTTTGACCTTGCGACCCGGCATCTGGCACAGACAGCCGCCGATCTGACCCGGCAAGGGCTGGCTGTTTCTGTCGCAGGTGGCGGGGATACGGTTGCGGCCCTGAACATGGCCGGTGTATCTGGCGATTTCACATATGTCTCCTCCGCCGGGGGGCTTTTCTGGAATGGCTGGAGGGTAAGACGCTCCCCGGCATTGCGGCGCTGCAAGGCGCGGCAGAAGCGGCCTAAGAGGTTTTCATGGCACTTATCACTCTTCGTCAACTGCTCGATCATGCCGCCGAACACGGCTACGGCGTGCCCGCCTTCAACATCAACAACATGGAGCAGGGTCTGGCGATCCTGAAGGCCGCCGCGAAATGCGACAGCCCGGTGATCCTGCAGGCCAGCCGCGGCGCGCGCTCTTATGCGGGCGACATCATGCTGCGCCACATGATCCAGGCGCTGGTGGAAATGTACCCCCATATCCCGATCTGCATGCATCAGGACCATGGCAACAACGAACAGACCTGCCTGTCGGCGATCCGCCACGGCTTCACTAGCGTGATGATGGATGGCTCGCTTGAGGCGGACATGAAGACGCCGGCATCTTACGACTACAACGTCGATATCACCGAGCGCGTGTCGCGCATGGCCCATTGGGTCGGTGCCTCGGTCGAAGGCGAGCTGGGCGTGCTTGGATCGCTGGAAACCGGTGAAGCGGGTGAAGAGGACGGATCAGGTGCGGTTGGCAAACTCAGCCAGGAACAGCTTCTGACCGATCCCGATCAGGCCAAGGATTTCGTGGCGAAAACCCAAGTGGATGCGCTTGCCATCGCCTGCGGCACCAGCCACGGCGCCTATAAGTTCAGCCGCAAGCCCACCGGCGATATCCTGGCGATCAGCCAGATCGAGGCGATCCACGCCAAGATCCCCAATGTCCACCTGGTGATGCACGGATCGTCTTCGGTGCCGCAGTACCTGCAAGACCTGATCAACGAATACGGCGGCGAGATGCCCCAGACCTATGGCGTGCCGGTCGAAGAGATCGAGCGCGGCATCAAGTCGGGCGTGCGCAAGGTCAATATCGACACGGATAACCGCATGGCCATCACCGGCCAGTTCCGTAAGGTCGCGCAGGAAAAACCGACCGAGTTCGACCCGCGCAAGTTCACCATCCCCGCGATGGAAGAGATGGAAAAACTCTGCCTTGACCGTTTTGAACGCTTCGGCACCGCAGGCAATGCCGCGAAGATCACGCCGATCGATCTGGATGAGATGGCAAAACGCTACAGCAGCGGCGCGCTGGCGGTCTGATCCCGCCGAGACGCAGCACATTCGGGGGGCGTTCGCGCCCCCTGCCCCTCCCCGATATGACGAGGCTCCCGATGTCCTTTGACCGCAGCGTGAAGATCGCGCCCTCCATCCTCTCTGCCGATTTCGCCAACTTCGGCCAGGAGATTCAGGCAATCGAGGCCGAAGGCGCAGACTGGGTGCATGTTGACGTGATGGATGGTCACTTCGTCCCCAACCTCACCTTTGGCCCGATGGCCGTCAAAGCCTTCCGCCCGCATGTGAAAACCGTGATGGACGTACACCTGATGATCGCGCCGGTCGATCCCTATATCGAGGCCTATGCCGATGCGGGCGCTGACGTTCTGACCGCCCATATCGAAGCAGGTCCGCATATTCACCGCACCCTGCAGGCCATTCGCGCGTCGGGCATGAAGGCAGGCGTCGCCCTCAATCCCGGCACCCCGGCCGAGGCGGTGGCGCATCTTCTTGACCTCACCGATCTGATCTGCGTGATGACGGTGAACCCCGGTTTTGGCGGGCAGAAGTTCATCGACATGACGGGTAAGATCACGGCCCTGCGCCAGATGATCGGCGACCGCCCCGTGCATATCGAGATCGACGGCGGCGTTGATCCCACCACCGCGCCCAAGGTGCGCGCCGCGGGCGCCGATGTGCTGGTGGCGGGATCCGCCGTCTTCAAGGGCGGCACGGTCGACAACCCGGGCGTTTACGGCACCAACATCCGCGCCATCCGCGAAGCGGCCAATGCCGCTTGAGGCGTTGATCTTCGACGTGGATGGCACCCTTGCGGAAACCGAGGAGCTGCACCGGCGCGCCTTCAACGAGACATTCGCCAAAGAAGGCCTCGACTGGCACTGGAGCCAAGACGACTACCGCCGCCTGCTCCAGACCACCGGCGGCAAGGAACGCATAGCCCACCACATGCGTAACCTGAGCCTTGCGTCCGACGCTATCGACATTGCCGCATTGCACAGGGCCAAGACGGAGCGCTATGTGCGCCTGATGAGCGACGGCGGTTTGAATCTGCGCCCTGGCATTGCCGCGCTGATCACAGAGGCAAAGGATGCAGGGCTGACCACGGCCATTGCCACCACCACCAGCCGCCCCAATGTCGATGCCCTTTGCCATGCCTGTTTCGGCGCGCCTGCCGACAGTATTTTCCTTGTCATTGCCTGCGGCGACGAGGTCGCTGCCAAGAAACCCGCCCCGGATGTCTATGAGCTGGCCTTGAAACGTCTGGACATCGCCCCGGAAAACGCCCTGGCGTTTGAGGACAGCAGCAACGGTTTGCGCAGCGCCGACGCCGCCGGGCTGGCCTGTATCGTCACCCCCTCGATCTACTCAGGCGGCGATGATTTCTCCGGCGCCGAATGCGTGGTCCCGGATGTCACTCACATCGGCGGCACTGAGGCGCTCGCACCCCTTCTGCCCACGCCGCAAACCGTCTGACAAAAGGATCAAAATATGGCCGTCTCCCCTCCCGTTTGCGATTTCGGCTGGCGCGCGCCGGATTTCCGCCTGCCCGCCACCGATGGCAAGACCTACAGCCTTACGGATATCGCAGGCCCCAAGGGCACGCTGGTGATGTTCATCTGCAATCACTGCCCCTATGTGATCGCGGTTCTGGACCGGATCGAGCGCGACGCGCGCGACCTTCAGGCACTGGGCATCGGTGTCGCGGCAATCTGCGCCAACGATCCCGTCACCTATCCGCAGGACAGTTTCGCAAACATGGCCGCGCTGGCCCGTGACCGAGCCTTTCCCTTTCCCTATCTGCATGACACAGATCAAAGCGTCGCTCGCAGCTGGAATGCCGCCTGCACACCGGATTTCTTTGGCTTCAACGCCGCAGGCGCGCTGCAGTACCGGGGCCGCCTCGATGCATCGGGGCGCAATCTGGCGCCGGAAGGCGCCCGGCGCGAATTGTTTGAGGCCATGCGACAGATCGCAGACACCGGCCAGGGCCAGGCGGATCAAGTGCCGTCGATGGGCTGTTCGATCAAATGGAAGGATCCCGCATGAGCCGCGCAATCGTTTTCGACCTTGACGGAACGCTGGTGGACAGTGCCGCCGACATCCACGCCGCCGTGACCCAAATGCTGACAGAGTTTGGCAAGCCGCCGCTGACGCTGGCGCGGGTGACCAGCTTTATCGGCAATGGCATACCGAACCTTGTCCGGCTGGTCATGCGCGACAGCAGCATCCCCGAAGCCGATGAGAACCTAGCCATCACCCGGATGATGGCGTATTACGCAGCGCATCCCGCCGACCTGTCGCAGCCCTACCCGGGCGTGACCGACTGCCTTACGCGCCTGCAGGAGGCTGGCATTCGCCTTGGCGTCTGTACCAACAAATTCCGGGCCCCGGCCCTGCAGATCCTCGAAGCGCTGGATCTGATGCAATATTTCGACATCGTCGTAGGCGGCGATACTCTGCCCGTCCGAAAACCCGACCCGGCCCCTTTGCACCACGCCTTTGAAACCCTGGGCGGGACCTCGCGGATGTATGTGGGCGACAGCGAGGTCGATGCCGAAACGGCGCAACGGACGGGCATCGACTTTGCCCTTTTCACGCAGGGATACCGGAAAACCCCGGTGGATCAGCTGGTCACGGCCTGCTCCTTCGACGCCTTCCCGCATCTGCCCGCTATCGCAGACCGCGTCATGACGGTCAAAGCCGGGTCGGTCTGACCTGCCCCGCCGCCGCGCCCGGCAGGTGCTTCACCCGCCAAATGCCCCGGCCAGATGATCGATCAGCGCCCTGATGCGCGTGGTCAGATGCCTGTTGGGCGGGTAGACCGCATAAAGCGGCATATTCACCGTGCCCCGATCCGCAAAAAGCTCCTTCAGCTCGCCGCTCTCCAGAAATGGGCGTGCCGCGTATTCCGGGACCCGGCCAATGCCCCGCCCCAGCGCTGCCATATTGACCACCGCGCGGGGGGAATTCGCCCTGAAATCCCCGGTGACCGTGACAGCAACCTGCCGACGCCCCTGGCTGAAGGTCCAGACCTCGGGCTGCGACGAGGCCGTCATCAACAGGCAATTGTGGGTCGACAGCGCGTGGGGTTCCTTTGGCTCGCCATGGGCCGCCAGATAGGTGGGCGATGCGGCCACGACCACCGGCATGTCGGTCAGCTTGCGCGCCACCAGCGAGGAATCCTTCAGCGTGCCGAACCGCACCGCAAGATCGACGCCTTCCTCAAGGATCGAAATATGCTGGTCAGAGAGCACAAGTTCGATCCGCACATCCGGATGCTCGGTTTGGAACGGCTGTAGCGCCTGCACCAATTCGCGGCTACCAAGCCCGGTCGGGGCCGTGATGCGGATCGGACCGACAAGCTGCTGCTGGCGCTGCTGCACCACGTCCTCCAGCTCTTCGAACTGATCAAGCAAGGCGATGCAGCGTTCCAGATAGGCCTGTCCGGTGTCGGTTAGAGTGACGCTGCGCGTGGTCCGGTGCAGCAATTGCGCGTCCAGTCTTTCCTCAAGCCGGGCCACATATTTGCTGGCCAGTTTGGTGCTGATTCCCACCTGCCGGGCACCCGCGGTAAAAGAGCGTTGCGCCGCCACGGCAGCAAAGGTGCGCATACAATCCAGCGTGTCCATTCTATAGAGTTCCTTGCATATTTTTTGTCGTCAATTCGTACATTATACTTCGTCAAATTCACCGGTTATCCTCACAATATGGCGAGTTCACCTTTGCCTTGTCCA
Source organism: Pseudophaeobacter sp. C1-32P7 (assembly GCF_041008775.1). Classification (NCBI taxonomy): domain Bacteria; kingdom Pseudomonadati; phylum Pseudomonadota; class Alphaproteobacteria; order Rhodobacterales; family Roseobacteraceae; genus Pseudophaeobacter; species Pseudophaeobacter sp. C1-32P7. Next base: position 164,187 of record NZ_JAXGFR010000012.1, read on the forward strand.
TAAGCCGCACAGGCATCAGACAAAGGAAGGAAACCCCAAATGTCCAATTCAATCCGTATTCACGGCTTCCCGCTCTCCGGCCACTCCCACCGGGTAGAACTGCTTGCGAACCTCGCCGGCATCGCACATGAGGTCATCACCGTTGACCTCGCTGCAGGCGCCCACAAGGAAGAGCCGTTCCTGTCGCTGAACCCCGCCGGTCAGGTGCCGGTAATCGAAGACGGTGACACCGTGATCGCTGACTCCAACGCCATCCTGGTCTACTTGGCGCGCAAATACGCACCGTCCTTCCTGCCCACCGATCCGGTGCTGGAAGCCGAGGTGCAGAAATTCCTCAGCCTGGCAGCTGGCGAAATCGCCTTTGGCCCGGCAGCAGCCCGCCTGATCAACGTCTTCAACGCACCCTTTGACGCAGAGTTCTGCGCGGCAACCGCCGCTGCCGTCTTTGGCAAGATCGAAGCGCATATGGAAGGCCGTGAATTCCTGGTTGGCACCGAGCCGACCATCGCAGACATCGCCATCTACTCCTACAGCGCGCATGCACCCGAAGGTGGCATCTCGCTGGAGGCCTACCCGAACCTGCGTCGCCTGCTGGCCAATGTCGAAGGTCTGAAAGGCTTCAAAGCCATGCCCGTGACCAAGGTCGGCCTCGCAGCCTGATTGGTTTGGCCGTGGCGTCTTTTTCGGCGTGGCGCCACGCCCCCCTCCATATGTCCGCCCCACTATCGGGGCATGTCTTGTAGGCAAACCGACATCTACGTCACCCAAATTGGCTGCTCCGTGGTGGTCCATTGGCCGATATCCAGACGCAAGGGTACCGCTCAACAACTCAGTTACCGCTCATTTCCGAACCGGTCGAAGGTCGCTTGAAGGTCCGGCAACCTTCCCTATAACGCGCGGCATGTCAGCAAAGATCTTTTCAATGGAGCCGCGAGAAGGCGGCGGCGCCCGGTTTGTGCTCAACTACAAACACATCGGTCGCAGCGGCATTCAGCGAATTTCCTGTGATCTGACACAGACCGACCTTCTGCAAATGGTGCTATTCGCCGAAGCGCTCAACCTGCGCAATCGCCTCGGCCCCCCGGCTGCATCGGATGTAGCAATCGATGGGTTGCAGGTCTCCTTTGTCCCGGCGCAGCGGGAGCTCATTCTTGAGCGGCAAGCTGGCTACTCCCAAAAGACCGCCCGCATGCCGGTTGACGTCTTTCTCTCCGAAATGGCGGGCATGACCGACATTTGCCTTGCCCGCGCCGAGACGTCAAAGAATGGACCTGCCCTGAAGAGCATGCTGGCGGAGTGCAGACCGCCAGCAGAGTTCGAAAGGCTGTTGGGGTTAGACCTAGCTGATCTGGCTATGCACCAGCTGCGGGAGATTGCGCTGCTGATCCTTGCGCAGGACGCCGCCACCCGCGGCTCTGCGCTCGCCCGCAAGCTGCGCGGAAAGAAATCACAGGATCAAGCGCGTGAGGCGGTCATCAGCCTTGTATTGACGCTCGCCGCTGAATGTATGCCCGGCTCGACCTAGATAAGCCACCCCAAGGCGAGCAGCCCGCTCTCGGCTCAGGCGCCGCCCAGCGTTTCTCTGCTCTGCGGTGCCATAACCCCAACGAGTAATACCGCCGCAAACGACCGTCGTATGCCGCGGTTAGGGTGAAAGGTCGATGCACCGCCGGGGTGTACGTCGCGGTGCACAATTGAAACGCCGACATATCCAGAGTAAGCGCCGTCTCAACCCCACATTGCTGCTAATGGCTTCGGCTGCGATGTGATCTCCATCTCATGATGGGGAGTGCGTTTCGCAATGTGCGCTACAAATTCGTTTCTCAAATCTCTGG